>NZ_QODI01000011.1:0-269037 GCF_009935975.1 Pseudomonas sp. Q1
ATGGACTTGAAGAAAGAGAAGAATTTCTTCGAGACTCGGGTGATCGAGTACCAGACCGGCGGCGCGCTGAGCTGGGACTGATTCTCCCGAAGCCAGGCAGTATCAAAAAGCCCTGACTCGTTCAGGGCTTTTTAATTTCTAGTGAACTCAAAGTTGGCGTTGAATCGCCATCTCTTGAAGCACATCACATCAAGCACCTCGCCCAGAAGGGTTCGGATCGCATCACCAATGCTGTAGCCTTATGCCCCAATTGCCATCAGCGTTGTCACCGGTCGAGTGATCGGGAGGCTTTTACCGAAGGGCTTTACGCCAAGATCGGAAGATTGGCACGGGAGTAGACTCCTGCTGTCACACCTGATGCACGCTTAAACATTTAGATAGGACCGAGGCCACCCGTGAACCCAGACATGCTCGAAGCCGGCCCCGCTGACGCCAAAGTACTTTCCGTCTTTGACTTCGACGGCACGCTGACCCACCACGACAGTTTTGTGCCCTTCCTCAAGTTCGCCTTTGGCCCCGGTGAGTTCTATGGCCGGATGGTCAAGCTGGCGGTGCCGGGGCTGCGCTTTTTGGTGCGGCAGATCAGCCGGGATGAGTTGAAGGCACAACTGATTCGCACCTTTATGACCGGGGTGGAGAAGGCGTGGGTTCAGCAGCAGGCCGAGGCGTATTGCCAGCGCTATTGGAGCAAGTTGATGCGCCCCAAGGGCTTGCAGTCGGTGGCCGATGAGGTGAACTCGGGGGCCGTGGTGACGCTGTGTTCTGCGTCGCCGGCGTTGGTGTTGCAGCCGTTTGCGAATCGGCTGGGGATCAAGTTGATTGGCACTGAGCTTGAGGTGGTTGATGGCGTATTGACCGGCAAGCTCACCGGGAATAACTGCCGCTGTGAGAACAAAGTGCTGCGGCTTGAGGCGGTGTATGGCGACCTGGGGGAATACCGGCTGCGGGCCTGGGGCGATACGCGCGGGGATCGGGAGTTGTTGGCAGCGGCGCAGGATGCGCATTTTCGGCATTTTCATGCGAAGAAGAAAAAGCGGGATCGGTTGCAGCGATGATGCGGGTGGGGTTGGCAGGAAGTCTGCACTAGACGCCTATCCAGTTTTCCACAATCAAGCCATTTACGCGCGTGAACTCATCTTCATTGTTAGTAACCAAGACCAAGCCTGAGCTTCTAGCGTGCCCGGCAATATGTAGGTCATTGACGCCGATAGGCGTGCCCTTTTTCTCCAGATCTGAACGTATCGAGCCGTAGTGAAAAGCGGCCTTGTCGTCGTAGCTAAAGACATTGAGCCGGGAAGAGAAGTCTTCCACGGCTCACGTATTTTTTTCTACGAACTGACTCTTTTCTGCGCCATGCATCAGCTCAGCAGGGTGATGAAAGAGAGATCACCATACGCCCAACATTGGCATTGAATTTTTCCAATATTTCGATCGGACGACGCTTGATGATGTAGATCACGATGTTGGTATCAAGCACGTACTAATCATCAAAAGACTCTCGTTCTTGCTGGGTTTGATCGGCACGTTCCTCCATGAAATCTTCAGATACCGATTCACTGGCAAGAAAAAAGCTGTCCCAAGTGTTTTCAACAGGCGAAATGATCAGCTCTCTTCCCACAGCACGGACCTCCACGGTCTTCACTCCCGCAGGAAAACGCATGTCGGCAGGGATGCGAATATTTTGCGTACGGTTGTTAGTAAAGACGGTTCCAGAAGACATAGAGAACACCTCTCTGGGTAAGGAAAGACTGGGAAGAATGATGATTCGAGAATGCTCTATTTCAAAGCTATCTGGCAAACATCCGAAGAATGCCAGCGTTATCGCACTAGCATGGGCTGCTACGAGTCGAGGCGATACGGGTTTATGGGCTCGACAGGGAAATCGCGTCGATCCCTTCGCAGCCTCGCTGGGGCTCGACAGCTCCCACATTTGATCTTTGCCAATCCGATGATTTGTGGTCGGCAGGTATTTATGTCGCGGCTTTCAGGTCTACGCCCAGGGCTGTGGCGAAGGCTTTTACCATGGGGCTGCGCGGTGCGTTGTGGCGCAGGATGAGGTTGAATGCCGTGCTCAGGTGGACCTGCTCCGAGCACAGTACGCGCAGGCGGCCTTCTCTCACTAGCGGCGTTGCGTAGTGTTCCGGCAGGAAGCCGAGGAAGCGGCCGGTAAGGATCAGGATGGCCACGGCTTCAACCTGGGAGGCCGAGGCTGACTGGCTGTCGTAGTTGACGAAGTTGGCCTTGTCGCGATGGATCGCATACCGATGGTTCACCACTTCGTATTGGCGCAAGACTTCGGGCGTGATATCGCTCGCATTGAAGAGTGGATGCCCTGTTGCGCAGTAGGCGTGGGCGTTTTCTTCGTACAGCGGGAAGTAGTCGAATTCCTCGCGGCGTTGGTAGACCGGGACGATGCCGGCAACCAGGCGCCCTTCCACTACGCCGCGCTCAACTTCATCCAGATGTGAGGCGTGCAGGCGTAATCGAATCTTGGGCGACTCACTATGTAATTTTCCCAGGGCCGCAATAAGCGGTGAATTAACGTCCGATACGGTGTTATCAATAACGCCCACACTAAGGTCACCGATCAGTTCATTTTGCGCTGAACTAAGCTTGTCGCGAAAACTGTCGACCGAGGTAAATAACTCGATGGAAGCTTGATACACCAACTTGCCTTCTTCGGTCAGCCCGAAGCCTTCCCTGCCCCGGGTGCACAGGCGCATGCCAATGCGGATTTCCAAGTCGGAAATCTGTTTGCTGATAGCTGCCAAGCCCACATTCAGCTCGTTTTGCGCGGCGCTGAAACCGCCGGCCTCGACCACAGCCATGAATACCCGCAGCAACTTGAAGTCCAGCCCGCTCAATTGCAGCGGCGGTCTTGCGCCGGGTTTGGGTGGCAGGTTTCCAGAAGTGGAAAGTGGGGTTTCCATAATACGCGTTGACCTCTAGTGCCATATTCAACAGGCTTGAACCCAATCCTTGAATATAGCCAGGCGGCGATAATGAACATAAACATCCGCCCTTGGCAACCTTGAATACGGCGCGTCAGACGCCGGTTCTACGCCGTTGGAAATTTATTTTTACTGCCTCCGACTCTTCTAAAAACAAGCGTGAGGAACCTCCATGTCCCAGCCCACCGACCGCCTTTGGGGCGCTCGTTTCAAGACCGGTCCGTCTGCGGCATTGGCCGCGTTGTCGCGTTGCCCTGAGCGCTATTTTCGCCTCACGCCCTATGACCTGGCCGGCTCCCGTGCCCATGCCCGTGAGTTGCAGCGCGCCGGTTTGCTGGATGAGTCGGAAACCTTGCGCACGCTGCAAGCCTTGGACGGCATCGGCGCAGATTTCGCCGCCGGCAACCTGCATCCAACCCTGGATGACGAGGACGTGCACACCTTCATCGAACGCGTACTGACCGAGCGCCTGGGCGCCCTGGGCGGCAAGCTGCGTGCCGGGCGCTCGCGTAACGATCAGACGGCCAATGATCTGCGCCTTTTCCTGCGCGACCATGTGCGCACCATCGCCACTCAAGTGCTGGCTTTGCAGCAGGCGCTGGTGCAACAGGCCGAGCAGCATGTACAGAGCATCTGCCCGGGCTTCACGCACTTGCAGCAGGCGCAACCGATTGTGTTCGCCCATCACTTGTTGGCCCACGCCCAGTCAATGCTGCGCGATGTGCAACGGTTGATCGATTGGGATGCGCGTACGGCGTTGTCGCCCCTCGGTGCAGCGGCCATGGCCGGTTCGGCGATTGCGCGTCAGCCGGAACAATCGGCCAAGGAAATGGGCTACACCGGGCCGTGCGAAAACTCTATCGACGCCGTAGCAAGCCGTGACCATGTGGCGGAGTTTCTGTTTGTGGCGGGCATGCTCGGGGTGAATATTTCGCGGCTGTCGGAGGAGTTTTGCCTGTGGTCTTCGCGCCAGTTCCGCTGGGTGGTCTTGGATGATGCCTACGCCACTGGCAGCTCGATCATGCCGCAGAAAAAGAACCCGGACATTGCCGAATTGGCGCGGGGCAAGGCCGGGCGATTGATTGGCAACCTGACCGGGTTGATGTCGACGCTCAAATCCTTGCCGCTGTCCTACAACCGCGATTTGAGTGAAGACAAACACAGTGTGCTCGACAGCGTCGACACCCTGCTGCTGGTGCTGCCGGCGCTGGCCGGTATGGTCGCGACCATGCAGGTGCAGGTGCAAGAGCTGCGGCGGCAGGCGCCGATGGGTTTCACCCTGGCGACGGAGGTGGCGGATTGGTTGGCCACGCGGGGTGTGCCGTTCAAGGAGGCGCATGAGATTACCGGCGCGTTGGTACAAGCCTGTGAGAAGCATGAGATTGAGTTGTGGGAAGCCTCGCCGGCGCTGCTGGCTGAGGTGGATGCGCGGTTGACGCCGCAGGTGCGCGACTGCCTGACACTGGAAGCGGCGATTGCGGCGCGCAATGGGTGGGGTGGGACGGCGCCGGAACGGGTTAAAGAGCAGATTGAGCGGTTGAAGGTATCGTTGGCCGCTCAACAAAAATGGGCTGACAGCTACACCGGATTTCGAATTTAACCCACACCTGTGACGATCGTTGACGATCGTTCCCATGCTCTGCGTGGGAATGCCGCCCCGGACGCTCTGCGTCCCGTTCATGCGCAAGGGTGACGCGGAGCGTCGCAGGATGCATTCCCACGCAGAGCGTGGGAACGATCAATCCTCGGTGTGTGGGCTAGCGCCTTCGCAGGCAAGCCAGCTCCCACATTTGGACCGAGTACAGCCGTTAGTGCGTTGTTAGTTTTGGAGTAGCACCATGAACCAAACCCCGGCAGAGCGCTTGGAAGCCGAGCGCAAGTTGTCCGAAAACCAGTTTGATATCACGCAGTACGAGCACGTGCCGCGTCGCTATTACGGGCGGATGTTTTTTGCCACCTTGATCGTGATTGTGCTGGTCGCGTTGTTGCGCGCCTTCGCCAATGGCCAGATCGAATGGTCCTACATCGGCCAGTTCCTCACGTCCGAGGCGATTCTGTGGGGCCTGGTGAATACCATCGTCATGTCGATCCTGGCGATGGCGCTGGGCGTAGTGATCGGGGTCATCACGGCGATCATGCGCATGTCGGCCAACCCGATCCTGCGCTACGTGGCCATCACTTACACCTGGCTGTTCCGGGGTACGCCGCTGATTCTGCAACTGCTGCTGTGGTTCAACCTGGCATTGATTTTCCCGGTGATCGCGATACCCGGCCTGTTCAGCATCGACACCGTCGACCTGATGACGCCCTTTGTGGCCGCCCTGCTCGGCCTCAGCATCAACCAGGGTGCCTATACCGCCGAGGTGGTGCGTGCCGGTTTGCTGTCGGTCGACACGGGCCAGTACGAAGCGGCCAAGTCCATCGGCATGCCGAGCTTGCAGGCCCTGCGTAGGGTGATTCTGCCGCAGGCCATGCGCGTGATCATTCCGCCTGTAGGCAACGAGTTCATCAGCATGGTGAAAATGACCAGCCTGGCCAGCGTCATCCAATACTCGGAGCTGCTGCACAACGCGCAAAACATCTACTACGCCAACGCGCGGGTCATGGAGCTGCTGATGGTGGCCGGCATCTGGTACCTGGCGGTGGTGACTGTTCTTTCATTTGGTCAAAGCCGCCTCGAGCGTCGTTTTGCCCGCGGCGCCGGCAAGCGTTCGTAAGCCTGGTTGAGGAGATTTGCCCCATGAGAAGCATCGTCAAGGCCGTCAACCTGAACAAGTATTACGACCAGTATCACGCGCTGCGTGACATCAACATCGAGGTCGAGCAAGGCGAGGTCATGTGCATCATCGGCCCATCGGGCTCGGGTAAAAGTACCCTGCTGCGCTGCGTCAACCAGCTGGAAAAAATCGACAAGGGCGGCCTGTGGGTCGACGGCGAGCTGGTCGGTTACCGCGTGGTCGGCAACAAGCTGCATGAGATGAATGAAGCGCAGATCGCCCGCCAACGCCTGGCGACGGGCATGGTGTTCCAGCGCTTCAATTTGTTCCCGCATATGACCGTGTTACAGAACATCATCGAAGGCCCGTGCCAGGTCCTCAAGCGTTCACCCAAGGAAGCCACCGAAGATGCGCTGGAGTTACTCGCGCGCGTGGGCCTGGCGGACAAACGCAATGCCTACCCGGTGGAGTTATCCGGCGGCCAGCAACAGCGTGTGGCGATTGCTCGTGCGCTGGCGATGCGCCCCAAGCTGATGTTGTTTGATGAGCCCACATCAGCTCTCGACCCGGAGTTGGTCGGTGAAGTGCTGTCGGTGATGCGCGACCTGGCGACCACCGGCATGACCATGATCGTGGTCACCCATGAGTTGGGCTTTGCCCGCGAAGTCTCCAACCGCATGGTGTTTATGGACGCCGGCCAGATTGTGGAAGCCGGCAGCCCCGAAGACATTCTAATAAGCCCACAAAACCCGCGTACCCAAAGCTTTATTTCTGCCGTTCGCACTTAACTAGAAAACTAACGAGAACGCCTCCATGAAAAAATTGTTTATCCCCACCTTGCTCGCGGGCCTGATGGCCTCCACTGCAGTTTTCGCGGCATTGCCGGCGGCAATCAAGGAGAAAGGCGAGATCAGCGCGGCCATCGTGCCGAACTACCCGCCAATGGATTTCAAGGACCCGGCCACCAACCAGATCACCGGCCTGGACTTTGACCTGGGCAACGCCCTGGGCGAACGCCTGGGTGTGAAGATCAAATGGCAGGAAACCGCCTTCGAGCAAATGCTCAGCGGCCTGACCACCAAACGCGTGGACATCGTGCTGTCGGGCATGAGCGATACCGCCGAACGCCAGAAGTCAGTGACCTTTATCGACTACTTCACCAGCGGCCCGCAGCTGTACACCCTGGCCAAGCGTGAAGACCTCAAGGAATTGACTGACCTGTGCGGTAAAAAAGTCGGCACTAGCCGCCGTACCACCTGGCCGTCGGAAATTGCCGCGTGGAGCAAGCAAAACTGCGAAGCGGCGGGTAAGCCGGCAATCGTGGTGATCGGCACCGAAGGCTCGGCGGATGCACGGGCGCAGTTGCAGCAGAACCGCCTGGATGCGGCCATGCAGGGCAGCGAGACGATTCCTTATCTGATGTCGTTGGATAAAGGTAAATACAAGCCGGTGGGGCTGGCGATTTCCAAGCAGTTCACCGGGCTGGGCATCGAGAAGAGCAATACCGAGCTGGTCAGCGCGATCAGTGCAGCGCTGCAGGGCATGATCGATGACGGGACCTACGGCAAGATCCTGAAGAAGTGGGACCTGGAGCAAGGTGCGGTAGAAAAAATCAGCATCAACGCCGGGCAGTAACCCGGCCTGACTGTGGGAGCGGGCTTGCTCGCTCCCACAGGCGGTCTGTTTTCCCATTCGACCGGTGTTGTCTCAAAGCAATAACAAGGACGCTCGCCCCACCGTGCCCACCTACTCTTTGGTAATCCGTCGCCTGATGATTTGCTCGGTGACCATCGTGGTCAGCCGTGCCATGACCAGCCCGTTGCTGGCGCTGCTGTTGAGCACCCGGCTGGGCCTCAACCAGCAAGACATCGGCCTGCTGATGGGCATTGCCGTGTTTACCGCCACGTTGCTCGGCCTGTACGGCGGCTACATCATCGACCGCCTGGAAAAGCGCAAGCTGTTGATCCTGGCCATGCTGTCCAGCTCCATCGGTTTTCTTTTGCTGACCTTTGCCAGCAATCTCTACCTCACCACCTTGACACTTGTGATCACCGAGGCGGCGTCGGCGCTGTTCCTGATCGGCTCCAAAGCCATCATCAGCGAGAACCTGCCGGTGGCGGAGCGCGCCAAGGTATTTTCGCTGCGCTACACCCTGACCAACGTTGGCTACGCCACGGGCCCGATGCTTGGTGTGGTGATTGCCGGTCACATGCAACTGGCGCCCTTTCTGATCGCCAGTGCCATTGCGTTTGGCAGCCTGTTCCTGATGATCGGCATCCCGCCGACGCAACAGGATGACAGCAACAAGCCCTTGAGTTTTCTCACGACCCTGCGCACGTTACGCAGCGACCGCACGCTGATCCTGTTCACCGGCGGTAGCTTGTTGAGCACCATTGTCCACGGGCGCTATACGTTGTATCTGTCGCAATTTCTGCTGGTGGCCTACAAGCCTGCCGACGCGTTGAAGATTCTGTCTGCGGTGCTGGCCTGCAACGCTATCACCGTGATTCTGATGCAGTACCAGATCGGCCGCTTTCTCAAACGCGAACAACTGCGCTACTGGATCGTGCTGGGCACCTTGCTGTTCATCGTCGGGCTGGTTGGTTTCAGCCTGGCAGACAGCCTGCTCACCTGGTGCCTGGCGATGTTTGTGTTCACCTTGGGCGAGATGATCATCTACCCGTCGGAATTTCTGTTTATCGATACCATCGCCCCCGATGCGCTGCGCGGCAGTTACTACGGTGCGCAAAACCTGGCCGCGTTCGGCGGGGCAATGAGCCCGGTCATCTGTGGGTATTTATTGATCAACGCCGCCCCTACCAGCATGTTCTATGCCCTCGGCGCACTGACTGCGATCGGGGGCACCTTGTGCTTCTTGAGTGGGCGACGGGTAGCAGGTTCTTGCTGATATTTGTGCTGGATCCCGCTATTAATAGCGAAATATCTCACGGACCCGAGCCCCATGAAATTCGACACGGCCTACAGCCTGAGTCTCGATGACAAGCTGTCGATCTACGATGTAAGAGACCTGAATTTCGACGAAACCGCTGACTTCGACTCCGACAAGGATCGCTTCCTGTGCCCCAACGATGAATGCCGTGGGGCATTCGACACGGGGAATGCGCTGAGTACCTTCAACGCCAAAAACGTCAATTATCAGCGCACACCGCACTTCAAGAACAAGACCAGCACCCGGCATATCGACGGCTGCCGCTATGCCAGCACCCACAAGCCGGCGACGGGTGAACACGACGACGAGCGAGAGGACAACTTCCCATCGGAGTTTGTACTGACGCGGCGTCAGTACGAACGCAAGAAACCGCTGGCGGGCACTGAGGGAAACCTTGCGCAAGACTCAACACAGCCATCGCCAACCCGGCCCGGTGCGCTCGTCGGCACCACCGATGCCGCACCGGACAAAACCAGCGTCTTCGCCCACCCGGTGGAATGTTATGTGTCGAATATCGACGACAAGGACAAGCTCAAGCGCATGCCGTTGAAGATCGGCGATCACACGGCAACCTACTGGACGTTTTTCAAGAAAATCGAATACCTGCAAGACAACAAGGGCCTGATCTACTGGGGCAGGATCAAGGCGATCAAGGACTACACCAGCAGCTTTCGCATCGACTTCGAAAAGAAAGTGTGGCTCGACAAGAAGCCCTACTCGGTCAACGTCTACCTGAGCAAAAAACTCATCGAGAACTACCGCAAGCGCAAAGCGTTCCTGGAGCAGATCAAGGCGGCAGTGGACAGTGAGCAGGCGTTGTATTGCTTCTTCTACGGGGTGACGCCGACGCTCAAACAGGTGCCCAGCAAGAAGAACCCCGAACAGACGTTCGGGGTGTTCAGCGCGAATATCGAAAACCTGGATCACCTGATCATTCGGGAGGCGCCAGGGGTGGAATAGTGGGTTGTCCAGAATCCAGTTGATGAGCGGTCAAAACAACTGTACAAAAACACAGTATAGTTTGCCTTCCCCCGTCGAACCTGGAGAAACCCCATGTCCTCTCTGGCAATGAGCTCTTTCGTAGAACAGCAGATCGTCCTGCACCAATTCACCGCCAAACACAGCGTGCAGGCCCGCGCCATGCTGGGCTGGAGCCAGGAACAACTGGCCCGCCTGGCAGGTGTGACGGTGCAGGCGCTTCAACAGTTTGAAAGCCAGGGCGACGTGGGTGATGACACCCGCCTGGCATTGGCGTTTCGCCTGGAGGCCGAAGGGTTGGTGTTCTTCCCGGGGTTTGCGCCGGGTTGGGGGATGAGTGTGCGGGGCGGTACGCCTCAGCCAACGCTCCAGGTCGTTCATGAGACAGCAGAGTAAATTTTTTACCTGCACTGCCACTTATCCCTATTTAGGTATAACCTCTCATGAGCTCATGGAAGCCACTGCTGTGGGTGGGCGCCAGCAAAAAAGACCTTCAGTTGATGCCGGGTTCAGTTCAAGACATTTTCGGTTTTGCACTGCATCTTGCTCAAGAAGGTGGAAGGCATTCACAAACAAAAGCATTGAAAGGATTTGGAGGTAACGCAGTACTGGAGATCATCGAGGATTTCGACGGCAACACTTATCGAGGGGTGTACACCGTTCGGTTTGGCTCCGCTGTTTATGTCCTCCATTGTTTTCAGAAAAAATCCACAAAAGGCATTGCAACCCCGCAGCACGACATACAACTGATCAAACAGCGACTCAAGGCGGCGCAGGATCATGCACAAGCATCACGAAACCATTGAGATCGAAGAAGGCAGCGGCAATGTCTATGAGGATATTGGTCAGCCCAACGCTGCCGAAATGCAGGTCAAGGCGCAGCTCGCAGCCAAAATCGGCGAGATCCTCAAGGCACGTAATCTCACTCAAACCCAGGCTTCAGTGATTCTCGGGTTGTCACAACCCAAAGTGTCGGAAATGCTTCGTGGAAAATTCCGAGGCATCAGTGAGGCCAAGATGTTGGAATGCTTGTCGCTGCTAGGGCGCGATGTGCAAATTGTCATCAGCACCGCTCCCGCGTCGCGTGTTCAGGGTCGAATTGAAGTGCTATTTGCTTGAGCACTGGTTTCACGCAACCTTTCAAGCAATTGCCCCACCAACGCCTCAACCGAATGGTGCCTGACATCCAACCGGATCACCGGGCAGCTCAGCGCCTTCAACCAGGTCTCATGCCGACGCAGGCTGCGTAGGCTGTGGTTGCCGTCGTCGTAACGGGCGGCCAGGGCGAGGAAGGCGAGACTGTTGGCGTGGCGGTTGCCGCCCTCCAGCACTTCATCGCCATAGCGTTGCATTTCTCGCAGGCGCAATCGATGCAGGCGGGTTTCGGTGTCCAGACGCAGAAACACCACGTGGGTGAACTGCGGGAGCATCGGGTCGCCCCAACCGCACAGCGAACCTGACAGCACCCAGCTTTGCAGGCCCGCCGTCTGCTCTTGCAGCAGGCGGATGCGTTCATCCCGGGGCCGGGCAACGGTAAAAGGGTCGGGGGTTTGCTGCCAATAGAAGAAATCCGAATCGAAGTAGGCAACCCCCAGGCGTTCGGCCATGGCCTTGCCCAGGGTCGTGGTGCCGGCACCCGCAGCGCCGAGGATGTGAATTCTGTAGGCCATGGTGTTCTTTCCTCGGCACTGAGTCTGACCGTCGATACGCCAAACCTTAAATTGCAACTGCCCGGCGCATCATTGAGGCAAAAACCAGCATGCCTGCGAACGTGCGCGCCTGGCCCTGGGCCCTAGGCTGCCACACCACAGCCCGGCAGCACGCTACGAGTTGGCAAGTGCATGCGGGGTCGAAAGCTTCGGCTTGATGGCGGCCTGGGCACCCTGCTCATAGCCATACGCCACGGCCAGCAGTTGAGCTTCGGAGCCGGCGGGGCCAAAAAAGTAGGCGCTGCCAGGCAGGCCGTCCTCGGTCGCGCCCGAGGGGACCGTGATTCCCGGGTAGCCAGCAGCTGCAACGCCAAAGTAGCTGTTGCTGTCGAAATCCGACACGATGGCATCCAGATTATCCTCTTTGATGGGCTCATCCACCGTACCGCGAAAATCCCGGAGAAGCTCATCCCAGGCTGCCTGGCGTTGTTCCGGTGTGAGGGTGGATGCGTCGATCTCTTTGAGGACAGGCTGGTGATCGGCCTGTGTCCCCTCACGCGCATCGTTGAATCTGATCAGCTCTTTGAGCGACTTGACCGGCAGTCCCTCTCGCTTGGCCAAATAGCCGTTCAATTCTTCCTTCACATCGCCAAGCAGCAGTTCGTCGTAGCGTGAAGCATCGGCCAGGCGCATGTTGATCGGAACCAGAATCGCACCTTGTTTGCGCAGTACTTCCAGTGTCTGGTTGAACTGTTCGCTGTTAACCACCGGCAGGGTTGTAGCGCCGTCCGAAAACGTCGTGGGGTAACCGATACGCTTGCCGAGCAAGGCGCCTGGCACCAGTTGTCGGGTGTAATCGACAGCCTGCGCCCCGGCAGGAGCCTGGGGGTCGTTGGTCATGGCGTTGAGCATCAGCGCGGCATCCAAAACCGAACGGGTCATCGGCCCCGGCGTGTCCTGCCGCCGGCTGGCAGGCATGATCCCCTCGCGATTCAACAAACCGACGCTGGGCTTGAGGCCAACCACACCATTGAGCGCCGCCGGCACGATGATCGAACCGTTGGTCTCGGTCCCCACTGCCAGGGGGGCCAGCCCAGCCGCGACCGCCGCAGCCGAGCCGGAGCTGGAGCCGCCCACGTCCGCGTCCGCACCATGCGGGTTGCGGGTTTGGCCGCCGCGGCTGCTGTAGCCATCGGGGCCGCCACGAAAACCCGCCATTTCAGTCAGGTTGGTGGTCCCCAGAATCACCGCGCCCTGCTCGATCAGGCGCTGAACGATGGGGGCGCTCTTGCTGACGGGAGCCCCGACAAGTCCCCATGCCGCTGCACTGGCTTGCATGCCTTCAACTTCCACGGTGTCCTTGACCAGAATGGGAATGCCATGCAACGGCCCCCGCACCTTGCCGCTGGCGCGTTCGCGGTCCAGCTCGCGGGCCGCTTCCAGGGCCTTGGGGTTTAGCTCAATCACCGAGTTCAACGCAGGGTCCAGCATGCGGATACGCGCTTGCAGGTAACCGACCAAATCTGCCGCAGTGAACGCCCCGAGCCTGCCCATTTGCTCGCCCAGTTGCTGAACCGTGGCGTACTCCGTTCCGGGCGGAACAGGGTTCGCCGCCGTCTTGGACTTTTGCGCGGCTACAAACGGCGCAGCGTGACTGACAAACACATTCAGACCATGGCCAATTCCAAACATGAATCATCTCCAGGGAAGGGTAAGAAATAACAACGAATCAACGTTGATCCGTACGTCAGTCTAAAAACATCCCTCCTTCCCAGCAGCGAGACCCAGCCCGTTCACAGCGTGGGATTACTCAACACCAGCGGTAGTTTGCGCCCTGCCCGCCGCGAGGCAAGCGACCTTATTTTTGTAGCCCTGCACCAATGCCATCAGCGAATCCCGTGCCCGGCGCGAGCCGTAGAAGTACAGCGTGCCCCCACCTTCGAGCGGTGCCTCCAGGCGTGGATAGCCGCTCCCGCAAGCACCATGAAAGGCCGCGCTGCTGCCATCAGACACCAGGGCATCAAGACGATATGCCAACGTGAGGTCGTCGATTTCATTACGGGTATGCGCGCAAAACCTGGCCGTGTCATCCATGCGTTGTGCGGCCACCGGCACCAACTGCACAGCGGTCTGACGCAGGGTGTCCAGTGCACACAGGAAGGCGACACTGTGCTCAATCGGTTCGTGATCACTACTACGGACATAGCGGTCGGCAAAGCCTACACGCCACCCCGCCAGTGATTGCGCGGTGGCGAACGAGCTGTTGTTCCGCACCAGCGGCACCGCCACCATCACCGGCGTCTCGGGCTCGACGCCACTCAAGGCGATCAGTGATAACGAAGGGTCACGCACGGGTTTGATGGAAGACCCCGGCACGCTGTATCCGGGGATGAGCACACCGATTGGCGCATGGGGGTGGGAGTCGGTATCGAAAGCAATACCGCGGGGGCTCGCACTGTCGGCAGGAGCGTTGGACGCTGTAGCGGGCGGTGCACAGGGTTCTGCGAACGCTGGCAACAGTTGCCCAGGCCGGCAAGGCGAAGCCTGCGGCCAGATTTTCCTACACTTGTCTTCCATCAGAATTACCCCCGAAGCATGATGTTTCGGGGATCATCGCACCCTCTTCCTGCCGCTGTCGCAGCGCTGAAACACGCTGAAAAATCCTTTTTCGGTTACCTCGGTGTTCAGCTCACGAGCGGCTCTTGCGTGCCTTGGGTTTCCACGTCCAGCCACCATGCATGCCCACGCTCCGGCTGGTTCAGATTGAACATCTGTCCCATCGCCGGCGTGGTGATCGACACACTGCGCTCCCACGCCAGGGCCATGATGCGATCGAAGGGCTCGTGCCACGCATGGAATGCCAGGTCAAAGGTGCCATTGTGGATGGGCAGCAGCCAACGGCCCTTGAGGTCGATATGCGCTTGCAGGGTTTGCTCCGGCTGCATGTGCACGTGGGGCCAGTCGACGTTGTAGGCGCCGGTTTCCATCAGCGTCAGGTCGAACGGACCGTACTGCTCGCCGATACGTTTGAGACCGTCGAAATAGCCGGTATCGCCGCTGAAAAAGATCCGCCGCGGGCCATCGATCATCACCCAGGAACACCACAGCGTCTGGTTGGCATCGAACAGGCCGCGCCCGGAAAAATGTTGCGCAGGGGTGGCGACAAAACGTATGCCCTCCACCTCGGTGCCCTGCCACCAATCCAACTGACGCACTTTGCTGGTGTCGACGCCCCATTTGATCAGGATGTCCCCCACGCCCAATGGCGCGAGAAAGTATCGCGTCTTGTCGGCCAGTTGCACGACCGCCTTGCGGTCAAGGTGGTCGTAGTGATTGTGGGAAAGAATCACCGCCTCCAATGGCGGCAGCTCTTCGAGACTGATAGGTGGCTGGTGGAACCGCTTGGGGCCGGCCCAACTGAACGGTGAGGCGCGCTCGGCAAACACCGGGTCGGTTAGCCAGAACTTACCGCGCATTTTCAGCAGCACGGTGGAATGCCCCAGGCGGAACACGCTGTGGTCCGGGGCGGCCAACAATTGCTCGCGGGTCAGCGGTTGCACCGGGATCGCGCCTACCGGGCGCGTGCTGCGCGGTTTGTTGAACAGCATGTTCCAGAAAATACGCAACGTCTTGCCAAAACCACCGTGCTGTACCGGGGCGTCGTTGCTGAAGTGTCCCTGGTCCTGCTCGGCAGGTTTGAGCGCTGCCGGCGCCGGGTCGAGTCGGGTTGAGAGGGTGGCCATTGCAGAGTGACTCCTGGGGGTCCGCGCATAAATTACACTGCGCGGCAAACTTACACTGCACAGTGTAGTTTCTACATTGCAACAAATCTCGGAGCAAGTAAACTACCCAGTGTAATTTTCCTTTCAGAGCCGAATGCTATCCATGACTGCGACTGCACCTCAACGCCTCACTGACCGCAAACGCGAAGCTATCGTAGTGGCGGCCATCGCCGAGTTCCGGGCAAATGGGTTCGAGGTCACCAGTATGGACAAGATCGCCGCCACCGCCGGTGTTTCCAAGCGCACGGTGTACAACCATTTCCCCAGCAAGGAAGAGTTGTTCGCAGAGATCCTCCACCAGCTCTGGGCCAGCACCGTCGCGCAACTGGATGTGATCTACACCAGCGACCGCCCGCTGCGCGAGCAATTGCGCGGGCTGCTGGAAGCGAAGATGAAGATGATGTCGGACACCAACTTTCTAGACCTGGCCCGCGTTGCCATCGCCGCCACCATCCATTCACCGGAACGTGCGCAAGACATGGTCAACCGTCTGAGCCAGCGCGAAGAAGGCTTTACCCAGTGGGTGCGAGCAGCGCGGGACGATGGCCGCCTGTCTTGCACCGACCCGGCCTTTGCCGCCCACCAGATCCAGAGCCTGCTCAAGGCCTTTGCCTTCTGGCCGCAGATCACCCTGGGCCAACCCACCCTCGACACCGCCGCCCAGGCCCATGTTATCGAGTCGGCAATCGACTTGTTCCTGGCGGGCTACGAAATACCTTCGGCCCACCTGCGCTGATACTTGCCCTGGAACGACACTTAAGGTCGCTTTTAATGTATTCGTACGCTTCTCGGCACAAATGGCCTGGAAGGACACTAATTATTCCCACACGAATCACTGACAATATTCACATCCCTAATCCGATCAGCGGTTTAAACCACTGACACTTGCTGCCGTATCTGCAAAAACAGAGCTGACCCAAGACCTATGGAAAACAAACGAGGCAAAGGGCTTTCATTTGCCAGGCGTATCTACAAGCCAAGGATTATCGGCCTGGGTATCGGCAGCATCAGCGTGATCGGAGCGTTGTCCCCCTTGTCGATGCCCGACTGGGTGTGGGCCTTGCTGTTGTTCAACGGGTATGCCTGGGCACATGTGGCCTACCTGCTTTCTACCCGCTCGCCTTTCCCCTATCAGGCCGAGCAACGCAACATGCTCTATGACTCCCTGTTTGGTGGCTTCTGGGCCGCGGCCATCCAATTCACACCACTGGCAACCGTGACCATTCTGTCGATGATGACCATGAACAACGTCGCGGCGGGCGGCAAGCGTTTGTTCCTGCGCGGGCTGGTGGCACAAGCGGGCGGAATCGGCATCGCGTGGTGGTGCTTTGGGATCACGTTCAATCCCAATGTCAGCCCCGTCCAGGTCTACACCTGCCTGCCGATGCTGACGCTCTACCCGATGGCCATCGGCATGGTCTGCTATCAACTGGCGATCAAACTGTCGGAGCACAAACGCACCCTCAGCGCCCTTAGCCGTATCGACAGCCTGACCGGCCTGCTCAACCACGGCTCGTGGAAAGACCTGCTGAACCTCAAGTTCCATAAGTGCCAGCAGCAACAAGGCCAGGCCACCATCGCATTGATCGATATCGACCACTTCAAGCAGATCAATGACACTCACGGCCATATCGTCGGCGATACCGTGCTGCGCCAACTGAGCCAACTATTGCGCCAGCACCTGCGGGAAAACGACTTCGCAGGGCGTTACGGCGGCGATGAATTCTGTGTGATTCTTCCGAAGATGCCCCTGCAGGAAGCGGTGCTCGTCATGGAGCGCATGCGTGAAACCTTCAGTAACTATCGCAACCCGCAGATCCCCGAGTTGCGCATCAGCCTGAGCATCGGCCTGGCGGACTTCCAACCGGTTTTCAGCGATGCCGTCATGTGGCTCAACGCCGCCGACCGTGCCCTCTATGTGGCCAAGAAAACCGGGCGCAACCGGGTCAAGGTCAGTGAATACGCGGTCGCCTGTTCCGCCTGAGTTGTCCTACAACTTCCCGTCTGAATCCTCTGTCGCAGCGCCAAAGCAATAGCATAATGCCGCCATTGGTCGGCTGCCCAATAATGGTCCTGCTCCAGGGGCGAACTTCTTGGCAAGCTGAACACTCTGAATCCGCTGTTCCACTCCCGCTGTCAGCACAAGGAAGCTGACAATGAGCACGTCAACCGTGAGGCCCCGCGCCCTACGGGGTCAGGCGCATATACATGGATGCCTTCTCCTACGCATGCTTGCCCGAGCCCCCCGACATGCTATTCAACGCCCATAAAAAAACCATCAATACCCTGCAGCACACCAACGCCCAGCAAGCCAGCCTGCTGGACGCCATCGAGCGCTCCATGGCGGTGATCGAATTCGACCTGCAAGGTCGCGTGCTGCGGGCCAACGACAACTTCCTCAAGACCATGAACTACCGCGCCGAGCAGATCCTGGGCCAGCCCCATCGGATGTTTTGCACCCCGGCGTTCGCCCGCAGCGCCGAGTACAACCAGTTGTGGACGCACCTGCGTAATGGCCAATTCCAGTCCGGCACCTTTGAGCGAGTCGCCGGCGATGGGCAGTCGGTGTGGCTGGAGGCCAGCTATAACCCGGTACGCGATGAGTCCGGCAGCGTGATCAAAGTGGTGAAGTACGCCATGGACGTCACCCCGCGCCTGCAGGCCGAAAGCGAAGCCAATGCCAAGCTGCAGGCCATCGACCGTGCCATGGCGATGATCGAGTTCAACCTCGACGGCACCATCATCACCGCCAATGCGAACTTCCTGCAGCGCATGGGCTACACCCTGGCGCAGATCCAGGGCAAGCATCACCGCCTGTTCTGTAAGCCGGAGTTGGCCAACAGCCCCGAATACAGTGCGTTCTGGAACCGTCTGAACCAGGGCGAACTGTTCAACGGCCAGTTCGAGCGCATCGATAAACACGGCCAGACCCTGTGGCTGGAGGCCAACTACAACCCGGTGTACGACGCCAGCGGACGCCTGTGCAAAGTGGTCAAGTTCGCCTCGGACGTGACCGCCCGGGTGCTGCAACATGCCGCCGATGCGCAAAGCGCTGCACAGGCTTACCACCTGTCCCTGAACACACAGGACATGGCGGAAAAAGGCGCTGAAGTGATTCAGAAAACCGCCACGGGCATGCGTGAAATTGCCGTGGACATTGATGCCTCTTCGCAACTGATCGCCAAGCTCGGCGAGCGTTCGCAGCAGATCACCGCCATCGTCAATACCATTCGTGGCATTGCCGACCAGACCAACCTGCTGGCCCTCAACGCCGCCATCGAGGCCGCACGGGCCGGCGAGCAAGGCCGTGGTTTTGCCGTGGTGGCCGATGAAGTGCGGCAATTGGCGGCACGCACCAGCGGCTCGACGACGGAGATCTCCGGCATGATTGCGATGATCCAGGAAGAAACCCGCCAAGCCATCGACAGCATGGGCACCACCCGTGATCGCGCAGCCCAAGGCGTGGAGTTGGCCAACCAGGCCGGCACGGTAATCCTGCAGATTCGCGAAGGCACCGGCGAGGCGGTGCAGGCGGTCAGTGCGTTTGCCAATGAGCGGGGCCACAGCTGACTCGTTCTTCATGTGCCTGGCCGGGGGCTCGGTTTATAGTGCTGACTGTGTTCACGCCAAGGATTCGCCCCCGCCATGACCCCAGACAAACCAGAAGCCGCGCCGGTCGACCACCTGCGCTTTCACCGAGGCCACGCTCACCTCGCGCCGACCTTCGGCAACGATACCTTTGCCCTCAAGGCGGAAGCCTTTGCACGCTTCTTTGGCACGCCGACCTTCCTCGGCGCGCAAACCGTAATCGTGGTGTTGTGGGTCGCGCTGAACATGAGCGGCGTCACGCACTTCGACGTGTACCCGTTTGTCAGCCTACGCCGCACCGCTGATCCTGCTGGCCCAGACACGCCAGGCGGCGCGAGACAAAGCCCAGTCCGACGCCGATGCGCAACACCGCGAAGCCCTGGCCATCGCCAATACCGAACGCCAGGCCCAGGCCGCGCAGACCACCAGGCAGCTGCTGGAACTACTGGAGCAAAACACCCGGCTGACGGAAATGACCAAGCAACTGACCGAGCGTATCGAAACCCTGACGTGCGAAATGCATGAGCAGTTTGTGCGAAAAACCTAACGCCGCGGCCAGCGTACATGCCGTCCCAGCTCATCGAACAACGTCACCACCGAGCGCAGCGCCCGACAATCCGGGCGCGTCAGCAGCCATAGCGCGGTGTCACGCCCCTCCAATGCAGGGCTCAGGGGTTGCAGGCCATCGCCCAACAGAAAGTCCGGCAGCGCTGCAACGCCCAATCCCGTGCGCACCAGTTCGGTCACCGACAACATACTGTTGCAGCGGTAGCTGGGGCGTACGCCCGGCAAATACTCGCGGCGCCAGGTCACCGTGGGGTGATCCGGCAGAAAATCATCCGGTGCGATCCAGGCCAGGTCGGCCAACTCACGCCCCGCGTGCCGGCGCGCATACTCGGCGCTGGCACACACCTGATAGCGGACGGTGCCCAGGCAGCGCCCCACCAGATGCTCCGGCGGCGTCCTGGTCAGGCGTAGGGCGATATCCGCATCACGCCGACTGAGGTTGGCGAAATCATTGGAGGTGCTCAACTCCAGGGTCAGCGCCGGGTATTCGGGCATGAACTGCGCCAGGGCCGGCAACAGCAAGCCTTGCAACACCGAATCGGTACAGGTCAGGCGCACCGTGCCGCTGATCACTTCACCGCCCTGCTCCACGCCGATACGCGCCGCCTCCAGGGCCTGCTCGGCACGTTCGGCCTGTTGCGCAAGATGGCTTGCCAGGCTGGTAGGCAAATAACCGCTGCGGCTTTTTTCAAACAATGTCTGGCCCAAGGCGGCTTCCAGCCGTCGCACGGCGCGGAACACCGTGGACACATCCACCCGCAGCAATGTCGCCGCCCGCGCCAGAGTGCCACCGCGTACCAGCGCGAGAATCAGTGACAGGTCGGGATAGTCGATCGAATAGTGCGTCGCTGCATTGAGCATGTGGGCAAACGCCAATATTGATTGCGTGAACGCCAATCTATAGTGCGCCCCAGGACACCACAAGCCATAGGCCGTACCCGATGAAACTCAGCGCTCTGCACCTCGCCCTGATCGGCGACTACAACCCCGACGTGATTGCCCACCAGGCCATTCCGATCGCCTTGCAACAAGCGGCCGACGCCTTGAAACTCAAGATTGACGTGCAGTGGCTCGATACCGACACCCTCACACCGCACACAGCCCTGCACCGCTTCGATGGCTTCTGGTGCGTGCCCGCCAGCCCCTATCGCGACGCCGACGGCGCACTGCGGGCGATTCGATTTGCCCGCGAGCAAAAGCGCCCTTTCCTCGGCACTTGCGGCGGCTTTCAACACGCCGTGCTGGAATATGCGCGCCATGTGCTGGGCTGGGCGGATGCCGAACATGGCGAACTGGCGCCCGATGCCAAGCGCGCCGTGATCGCCCCCCTGAGCTGCGCCCTGGTAGAGGCGACCGACAGCGTGCGCCTGACGCCTTACACCCGCATTGCCGAGGCCTACGGCGCCCTGGATATCGATGAAGGCTATCGCTGCCGCTATGGCATCAACCCCGAGTTCGCCAACGCGCTGCTTGAAGGCGACCTGATTGCCAGCGGCCATGACTCGGCAGGCGATCTGCGCGCCGTGGAGCTGCTGGACCATCCGTTTTTCGTCGCCACCCTGTTCCAGCCGGAGCGGGCAGCCCTCAAAGGCACCCCACCGCCACTGGCGACAGCGTTGCTGCAAGCTTGCCAAGGAGCGTCGCGATGATCGCCACTACCCCGTCCCCGCCCTACTACGCGGTTATTTTCAGCTCCCTGCGCACCGAGGGTGATCAAGGCTACGGCCAGGCCGCTGCACGCATGCTGGAACTGGCACGTGAACAACCCGGGTTCCTCGGCGTGGAATCGGCACGCGAAGACGACCTGGGCATCACCGTGTCCTACTGGAGCAGCGAGGCGGCCATCCTGGCCTGGAAGCAGCAGGCAGAACATTGTGCGGTGCGCGAACAAGGCCGCGCCACCTGGTACTCGGCGTTTCAAACGCGGGTGTGCAAGGTGGAGCGGGCCTACGGTTTTGCGCGCAATTAACTGACCAGACTGCGCAAGGCACTGATCGGCGGGATTTCCACCCGGCGCATATACACACGCAACGGCTCGGTGATGTTGAGGCGGTCATCGATATTTTGATCCAGCAGCAACTGAATGCGCTCGCGGGACAAGGTCATGGTGTGGTCGACCGCGGGCAACCAGACAAATTCGGCCGTCGGGATGATGCCGTCATCGGCCACGTCCATGCCAAAGGCATCTTCGCTGAAACGCACGATGTACTGGCCGCTTTTACGGTTAAGGCCGACAAAACCGTGGAGTTGGTCGGCGGCCTGGCAGATAAGCTCGGAGGTGATGCGCATGGTAAACCTCACTGAAAAGTCCCACTGGGACTGGAAAGATGGTTTACACGCGTGGCACAAAAATTCGGCCCTCTGACGGGGCAGCTTGGGGCAAGAGTACTGCAAGACTGCACAAAAAAACCCAAAAATCGGCCCGTGCGCACGTTAATGTCGGTTTGGTGATAGCGCCATTCGCAATCAATTGTTAAAAAGGACGCCTTCTCAAAGTTACCTCCACGAAAGGACTTCGCATATGCCTGTCACGTTTTCCAACGGCCCGGTGCCCACCACTATCGGCAGTGCCTTGATGCTCGCACTGATGCTCGGCCTTGGCCCCGCACAGGCAGCCGAACCGATCAGCCCGGCTGAATTGGCGACAAGCGAAGGCATTCCGTACCCGGCGGTCATCGCCCACCGTGGCGCTTCCTACGACGCTCCTGAGTCCACCGCCGCCGCCTACAAGGTGGCACGCGATTTGGGCGCCGACTACCTGGAAATGGACCTGCAGCGCAGCAAGGACGGTGTCCTGTTCGCCTTGCACGACAACAACCTGCAACGCACCACCGACGTAGCCAGCAAATTCCCGGAACGCAAAGATGCCCCGGCCAACGAATTCACCTGGGCCGAACTGCGCACCCTGGATGCCGGCAGCTGGTTCAACGCCGCCTACCCGGACCGCGCCCGTCCAGGGTTCGTGGGCCTGAAAATCCAGAGCCTGGATGACATCATCAAGATCGCCGAAGGCAACCCGCAGCACAAACCCGGCCTGTACATCGAGACCAAGGAGCCCAAGCAGTTCCCGGGCATCGAAGCCGACCTGAAAAACAAGCTGCTGGATAAAGGCTGGTTGAGCTCCGCCGGCTCCAAGCTGGGCAAGAGCAACACTGGCGTCGGCCAGGGTAAAGGCCGCGTGGTGTTGCAGACGTTTGAAAAAGACAGCTTGAAAGAGCTGCAAAAAGAAATGCCCAACACTCCGAAAATCTTGCTGCTGTGGGTCGGTGCCGGCAGCATCGAGCCAAAATCCACGCAGACATTCGCCGAGTCCGGCGAGCCGACCAAGGCCGCCTACTACGCCAAGCAAGAGCCGAAGGACGCCGCCGAGTTCGAAAAATGGGTCGACGACGCCAAGAGCCTCGGCGCCATCGGCACCGGCCCTTCGGCCGAGCTGACCCACCATGGCGACCAGAGCTACACCGACCTGGTCAAGCCTGAAATGAACAAGCTGACCCACGACAAGGGCCTGCTGGTGCATGTCTACACCGTGGACGAACCGGCGGACTTCAAGAAAGTCATGGACGCCGGGGTTGATGGCATCTTCACCAACCGCGCCGCTGAACTGTTGAAGTTCTACAATCGCTTCCCGTCGTCGAACGTGAAGCAGTTGCTGGCCGATCACGGTTATTAAAAAGCCATGGGCATGGCGGATTGAACGAACGGCGCAATGGCTTGAACTAATTAAGGGTGAATTAAGTTGCACTGGATAACCTGAGCCCACTTAAACAGCTCACCCGAAAAAGGAAACACACGATGAAAAGTCTGACCGCCCTGTTCGCCGCCGCCGCCCTGACCCTGACTGCCGGCCTGGCCCAAGCCGATGTGCGCCCGGACCAGATTCCCAGTTTGCTCAAATCCGGCCAGGTAATGGACTTCCAGAAGCTCAACGCCGCTGCCCTGGCCAAACACCCTGGCGCGACCATCACCGATACCGAGCTGGACCACAAAAACGGTGTGCTGGTGTATGAGGTGGACATCACCGATACCACCGGCAAGAAGTTTGAAATCAAGCTCGATGCCAAGACCGGCACCGTGCTGGAAGACAAGCAAGACACTTGAGTCGAACTTGAAAAAACCGCGTCACCTTCGGGTGACGCGGTTTTTTTATGGGCGTTTGAACGCCTGAAGCAGAGCCTGTTTGCTACCCTCGGATGAAATGACACCTACGGCGCGCAAGGTCGTAGAATCTCACTGTCTGGCCAGGGCATAACGCCCGACGCCCACAAGGTCGAGGCTGCCGCATGGAGCAAAGGATCGCCGACGTCGCCATGATTGGCCGAATCAATGCCGTGCCCGCGATGCTCAAGGTCATCTGCGATATGGCCGGCCTGCGCTTTGCCGCCGTATCCCGGGTGACCGACGATAACTGGACCGCGTGCGCCGTGCTTGATCAACTGAACTACGGCATCGGCGTGGGCGGCGAGTTGGACCTGACCACCACGATCTGCTACGACATTCACCGTTCACATGATTGCGTCGTGATCGACAAGGCCAGCGAAGATCCGATCTACCGCAACCACCACACCCCACGTATCTACGTGTTTGAAAGCTATATTGCCGTGCCGGTATTCCGTACCGACGGCAGTTTCTTCGGCACGATCTGCGCACTCGACCCCAAGCCCGCGCCCCTGCGTGACAGCCCCCTCCAATCGATCATGGAGGGGTTTGCCCGGGTGCTCTCGTTGCAAATCGAAGCCGAAGAAAACCGGCCACGAACTGAAACCGACTCGCAGGAAGAACGCGGCACCGCCGAGCTGCGCGAGCAACTCATCGGCGCACTGGGGCACGACCTGCGCAATCCGCTGTTTGCCGTCAACTTCGGTGCCGAGCGGCTGCTGCACAAACACCCCAACCCGACGACCGACCCACTGGTGCACCATATCCTCGCCAACGCGCAACGTGCGTCACAACGGGTCGAGGATGTATTGGACTTCACCCGTAGCCGAATGGGCAGTGGCATTGCCCTGCGCCTCACCGACTGCGTGGATTTGCAGGAGGCTCTAGGCCAGGTGGTGGCCGAGGTGCAAAGCGCGCACCCGCAGCGGCTGGTTCACGCCGACATCGGCGAACTGCACGGCGTGTACGGCGACCGCGAGCGCCTGGCGCAACTGCTCTGCAACCTGCTCGTCAACGCCCTCCATCACGGCAACCGGACCAGCCCGGTGTACGTCACGGCGAAGATCGAGCACGATCATTTGATAGTGGCGGTGAAAAACGCCGGTCAGATCAATGAGCAAGCATTACCGCGCCTGTTCCAGCCTTTCTCACGCCCGCTTCCCGGTACGTCCCAGACCGGCCTGGGCCTGGGGTTGTATATCGTCCAGCAGATTGCCGACGCCCATGGCGGTGAGCTGAACGTGACCACCCATGCACAGCACGGCACCCAATTCAGCTTCCACTTGCCCCTGCCCTGATCACGCGCCCAGGCGCGCCGTCACTTCATTCAACTGCGCAGACAAGCTTCGCAGGTTCTGGCTGGCCGCTTCAGTGCGCTGCACGTTGTCCATGTTTGCCGTGGCAACCGTGGTGATCTGGGTGATGTTGCATGAGATATCTTCGGCCACCGACGTCTGTTCTTCCGCCGCCGTGGCGATCTGACGATTCATGTCACGGATCGCTTCCACAGCCTGGGTGATATGAGTGAGCATCTCGCCAGCCTGGGTGACTTTCAACACGCTGTCGTCACTGCAGGACTGACCGCTGACAATCGCCTCGGCCGCATCCACCGCACCGGTTTGCACCGCCTCAATGATCTGGTTGATCTCGATGATCGACGCCGCCGTGCGTTGCGCCAGGCTGCGGACTTCATCGGCCACCACCGCAAAGCCACGCCCGGCCTCACCCGCCCGCGCCGCTTCAATGGCTGCGTTGAGCGCCAGCAGGTTGGTTTGTTCGGCAATGCCGCGGATCACTTCCAGGACCTTGCCGATACGCACACTGTCGGTTTCCAGGCGGCGGATGATGGTGCCGGTATTGAGGATTTCAGTGCGCATCTGGCCGATGGTGGCAATGGTCACTTGCATCACTTCGCCGCCTTCACGGGCCGACTGATCAGCCTCATCCGCCGCACGCGAAGCGCTGGCGGCGTGGCGGGCAACTTCCTGGGCGGTGGCGGACATTTCAGTCATGGCCGTGGCCACCTGGTCGGTGCGGTTGAATTGTTCATGAGTGCCGGTTGCCATTTGCCCGGCAATCGAATTCAACTCACCGCTGGCACTGACCAGATCGGTGGCGCTGCGCTGCAGGCGGCTGAAAGTTTCGGCCAGAAAGTCGCGCAGAGTATTGGCTGCCGCAGCCAAATGGCCCAACTCATCCTGACGGCGACTGGCGACGCGTTCGGCAAAGCGCCCATGGCTGAGTTGGGTGACGTAGTCGATCAAGCCACGAATCGGCAGAATCAAATTGCGGTTGATCAAGAACAGGCTGAACACACCGATGAGCACGCCCGACAGCAGCATGATCGCCAGGCCCAGCATCACCGTGCGCTCGGCATGGGCGCTGATGCTCAAGGATTGTTTCTGGCCTTGCTCACGCAGGTCGCTGACCAGCGCGCTCATTTGCTCACTGGCGGCGCGATCCACACCTTTGACAGCGTTGTCGCCGGCGGTCGGGTCGGCGCCCGCGGCCACATAGGCGTCACGCCCTTTTTCGTAAGCCAGACCCAATTGCTGATGTTCCTGACGCAGGGTCTCGATCCGTTTGCTCAAGGCCGGGTCTTCCCGGGTCTGGGCCACCAGCCGCGTGAGGATGCCTTGCACATCACGTTCGCGGTCCTGGAACTGGCCCCAATATTTGTTCATGTCCTGAGGCTGCTTGCCGCGCAACAACACGTTTTTCCATTCCTGCACCTGCACCTTGAATTGCAGGTTGGCTTCATCGATCAACTGTGAGGTGAGCAAGGGCCCCTCAATCAAGCTGCGATAACTCTGCACCCCATTGGAGAGGAAGTTGAAACAGGCCAGGGCGATCAACAACATCGCCAACAAGCTGCCACCAAGCAGCGACAGGATTTGTGCTCTCAAGGAGGTTCGCAAAACATTCATCGGGGTAACGCCTCGATACAAGGGAAATGGTGCATGCGCGCCGCAACGTCCCTGTCATCAAAGGCACCGCTGCTGCACAGGGTACTCATACGCTGGATCGGCTGTTCCAGACGCATATTGAGCCTAGCTGACCAGTGGTCAAAAAATTGTCTTCACGTACCGCCAGAACCTTGAAACGGTCACAAAATTGTCAAACATCCTTGCAATGATTCGCCCACGCGAACCTGTGAAACGTCCTACAGGCGCTTTCTCTGCGAGCCTCCATGAACCACAGCATCGACCACGGCCATCGGGATTCCGATCTGTTTGGCCTGCTTTACGGTTTTCGTTTTCGACCCGGCGAAAAAGGCGAGCAGATCGATTCGGCCACCGCGCTCAAGGCCTTGCAGGAACCGTCCGATCCAGACGAGTTTCTGTGGTTGCACTTGAACCTGGCCCACGCGGCCTGCCAGCGTTGGATGCAGGCGCATCTGGCATTGCCCGAGGAGTTTTTCGAGGCGCTGCACGAAGGCTCGCGCTCCACGCGTATCGAGCACGTCGACTCGGCGCTGCTGGCGGTAGTCAACGACGTGGTGTTCAACTTCAGCAGCATGGTTTCATCGGATATTTCCACGCTGTGGGTCTGCGCCCGCAGCCGTTTGCTGGTGAGCGCGCGCCTGCAACCGTTGCACTCGGTGGACAAACTGCGCTCGTCGGTCAAGGCCGGTGAACACTTCCGCTCCCCTCTGGAGTTGCTCGTGCATTTGTTGCGCGATCAAGGCGAAGTGCTGACACAGATCGTGCGCAAGACCAGCCTCAGCGTCGACCAGATCGAAGACCAGTTGCTGTCCTCGCGCTTGTCCACCAACCGTGCCGAGCTGGGGGCCGCGCGCCGCGTGCTGGTGCGACTGCAACGCCTGCTGGCCTTGGAGCCGGGGTCGCTGCTGCGCCTGCTCAATCGCCCGCCGCAATGGCTGCAAAAGGAAGACGTGAAGGAGTTGCGTAAATCCACCGAGGAGTTCGCGCTGATCATCAACGACCTTACGGCCCTGGGTGAACGCATCAAGCTGTTGCAGGAAGAGATCGCGGCCAACCTCAACGAACAAAGCAACCGCACGCTGTTTACCCTCACTGTGGTGACGGTGCTGGCGCTGCCGATCAACATCATTGCCGGCTTTTTTGGCATGAACGTGGGCGGCGTGCCGCTCTCCACCGACCCGGAGGGGTTCTGGATCCTGGTAGCACTGGTGGCGACGTTTACCCTGATTGCCGGGCGCTGGGCGTTCAGAAAGCGCAAAGACTATTGAGTGTGGGAGGGAGCAAGCCTAATGCCAGTCAGTTAAGCGATAGAGCGAAAGACGGATAACGTGTGGCGAGGGAGCTTGCTCCCGCTGGACTGCGTAGCAGGCCCATTTTTGGGGCCGCTTCGCGGCCCATCGGGAGCAAGCCCCCTCCCACAATGACCGCGTCAAGCCTTAACTGACTGGCATTAGGGCTTGCTACCTCCCACAGGATCAGGCGGTGTTTTGGGATCAGCGGTACGCTCAATGGCCGAAACACTGATTTGCGGCAGCATCTCTGTAACATTCAGCAATGATCATGAACGGCATCCTCCTCACACTGGATGCTCCGGCATGGCCACCCCTTCCCTGACTGCCTCCACCACCGCGTCACGCACAGACCCCAAACCCAGGCTGGACAAGAAACCCGGCCTGGTCACGGTGATCATTTTCTTCGCGGTACTGGCCATGGGCCTGTTATTCACCGCCTACAGCCTGATGCACGACATGCATGAACTGGGCACGGTGGTCACCACCTGGACGCCCTTCCTGCTGCTGGGTGTGGCGTTGTTGATCGCCCTGGGCTTCGAGTTCGTCAACGGCTTTCACGACACCGCCAACGCCGTCGCCACGGTGATCTACACCAATTCACTGCCGCCGCATTTTGCGGTGGTCTGGTCGGGCTTCTTCAACTTCCTCGGCGTGCTGCTCTCCAGCGGTGCGGTGGCGTTCGGCATCATTGCGTTATTGCCGGTCGAGTTGATTTTGCAGGTCGGTTCGTTGGCCGGCTTCGCGATGATCTTCGCCCTGCTGATCGCGGCGATCCTGTGGAACCTCGGCACCTGGTGGCTGGGGTTGCCGGCGTCGTCCTCCCATACCTTGATCGGTTCGATCATCGGCGTCGGCGTGGCCAATGCCCTGATGCACGGGCGTGACGGCACCAGCGGCGTGGATTGGAGCCAGGCGATCAAGATAGGTTACGCATTATTGTTGTCGCCGCTGATCGGCTTCGCTTTTGCCGCGATGCTGCTCCTGGCCCTGCGCGCCTTTGTGAAAAACCGCTCGCTGTACAAGGCACCGAAGGGCGACACCCCACCGCCTTGGTGGATTCGCGGCATGCTGATCGCCACCTGCACCGGGGTGTCCTTCGCCCACGGTTCCAACGACGGCCAGAAGGGTATGGGCTTGATCATGCTGATCCTGGTGGGCACGCTGCCGATGGCCTACGCGCTGAACCGCACCATGCCCGCCGAACAATCGCTGCAATTCGCGGCGGTGGCCGAGGTGACCCAGGCGGCACTGGTGAAAAGTGCGCCGCAGGTCTTGCCGGGTGATCCACGCCCAATCCTTTCGACCTACGTACGCACCAAGGAAGCCACGCCGGAGCTGGTACCCGCCCTCGCCGCCCTCGCCGGTCAGATCGGCGACGAAGTCAAAGGCTACGGCTCCCTGGCCAAAGTGCCTGCCGAAGCCGTCGGCAACGTGCGTAACGACATGTACCTGACCAGCGAAACCATTCGCTTGATGGACAAAGGCAAGGTCGGCAATTTCGACGCCGATACCCAGAACAAACTGAAGTTGTTCAAAGAGCAGATCGACAACTCCACGCGCTTTATTCCACTGTGGGTGAAGATCGCCGTGGCCATCGCCCTGGGGTTGGGCACCATGGTCGGTTGGAAGCGCATTGTGGTGACGGTGGGCGAGAAGATCGGCAAGACCCACCTGACGTACGCCCAAGGCGCCTCGGCCGAAATGGTCGCGATGCTGACCATCGGCGCGGCGGATATGTACGGTTTGCCGGTGTCGACCACCCATGTGCTGTCCTCCGGTGTGGCCGGGACCATGGTGGCCAATGGCGGTGGGTTGCAGATGCGCACTATCCGTAATCTGGTGATGGCGTGGGTGCTGACGTTGCCGGCGGCAATCCTGCTGTCAGGCAGCCTGTACTGGCTGTTCACCCAACTGTTCTGACACAACACAGGGCAAAAAATGTGGGAGGGGGCTTGCTCCCGATAGCGGTGGTACAGTCAGCAAATCATTGACTGACCCACCGCTATCGGGAGCAAGCCCCCTCCCACCAAGCCCCCTCCCACATAGTCCTCTGTGTTCTTCAGGTATTGAACAACCCACCCATTATTTTCAGGCGCTTTTTATAGACCCGCCGCGCCTCCAACGCCTCCTCCAAAGTCACCGCGATAAACCCCGCACGCTGGTTCGGTTGCATCTGCCCGATCAGATCCAGGTCGGCGCTGATCACCGTGCCGATCATCGCGTAGCCGCCACCCGATACCGCATCCCGATGCAGCACAATCGGCTCCAGCCCGGCCGGCACCTGGATCGAGCCAATCGGGTAGCAACTGTCGACGATATTGGACGGATCGGACCCGGCACCAAACGGTTGCTCCCTGGGTTGAAAGCTCAACGCACTGCCGCCCTTGAATCGGTAGCCGATACGGTCCGCCTCGGACCCGACTGTCCAGGGTTCGGCAAAGAAGCTGCTTTTCGCCGCGTCGGCCAGCCGCTCGTAATACAACCCCGGCACCACCCGTAACGTCACATCACCGCCGACCGACCGCCGCAGGGCCATCGGCAGACTATTGCCCGCCCGCCCCCGCCCACTGGCCTCGCCGATCGGCAGTTCATCGCCTTCCTGCAAACGTCGCCCCGCAAACCCACCGAGCCCGCCAAGGGTGTAGGTCGAGCGGCTGCCGAGCACCAGCGGCACATCAATGCCCCCGGCCACGGCCACATAAGTACGTGCGCCCGCCTTGGGAAACTCAAAGCGCAACACCTGCCCGGCACGGACCTGGAACGCAGTGTCCTGATGCACCACTTCGCCATCCAGGCGCGGCGACATCAGCGCGCCGCTGAGCGCCACCAGCGCGTCCTGTTGAAACTCAAGCTGCGGGCCGATCAACGTGCACTCCAGGCCCGCCGCACCGATCGGGTTGCCCACCAGGTGGTTGGCCGCACTCAACGCATACTGGTCCAGCGCACCCGACGGGGGGATGCCCAAGTGGTAATAACCTTCACGCCCCAGGTCCTGCACTGAGGTAGCCAGGCCGGGTTTGAGCACCTTGATCATGCCAGTGCCTCCTGCAGGGTTTTCGGGTAGCCGATGGGGTCGGTGAGAAAGGCGTCGAGGGAAAATTCCACTGGGCGAATGCGCAGGTCGAAACGGCCGGCCTCGACCTCGGCGACGGCCAGGTCGTAGGCCTCGCGGTCCAGGGGCTTGAACTGCACGATGTCACCCGGCCGGAAGAACACCATGTGCTCCTTGAGATAGGCCAACTGCTGCGCCGGGTCATAGATGGGGGCCGGGGTCACGCCGAACATCTGGTAACCGCCGGCACCGCGCACCGAGTAGATGCAGCCAAAGCATCCGCCATGGCCCAGGGTCAGCTTCGGCGTGTCGGTGCGTGGGCGCAGGTACTTGGGCACCTGCAATTGGCGCTCACGCTCGACCATCTGGAACATGAACGGCAACCCCGCGACAAACCCCACCATCGACACAAACCACGGGGCGCCACTGTGCGCGGCGATAAACGCGGCCACATCGGCCAGGCCATTGATGCGGGCGGCGTACTCCAGATCGGTGCTGCCGGGGTCTTGATGGCGGTCGCGAAAACGCATCAGGGTTTCATGGGTCCAGGGGTCGTTGTAGAGCACCGGGATTTCGATGATGCGCGTGTGCAAGGTGCGTTCGGCCACCGCCTGGGCTTCGGCGCTCTGCACCGCGTCAAGCAGCACATGGGGCGCGATGCGGTCAGGGTCGAAGCGGATCTGGAACGACGCATTGGCCAGGCACACATCCAGCACGCCTTCCAGGGCCAGGCGTTCAACGGCGCGGGTCACCGCCATGCCTTTGAAAAATGCCTGCAGGGACATGCTGTCGCTGACCTCGGCAAACAGGTGTTCATCACCGCCGAAGCTGTAGCGGATGGGGGACGTTTCAGCCATGTCTGTTCCTCTTGGAATCATTGTAGAAAGGCAGGCAAAAAATAATCGGGCGTTTTTTTATTGTGGCGTTCTGACGATGATGCCCGCCTCGTCCAAGGCTTCACGGGTGGCTTCCACCAGCTCCAGGGCACCCGGGGTGTCGCTGTGCAGGCAGATCGAATCGAACTCGATAAACAGATCCTCACCTTCTACGGTACGCACCAGGTTGGTCTGACAGGCACGCAGGACGCGTGCCGCGACCGTTGCAGGATCGAGCGCACGCACCTGGCGGGTAAATACGATGGAGCCGCTCAAGTCGTATTCACGATCGGCATAAAACTCGCGCACCACCGGTTGCCCCAACTCCTTGGCCACTCGCCAGATCACCGAATTGGGCATGCAATACAACCGCAACGTCGGCTCGATGATTTGCAGGTTCTGCACCAGCAGCCGCGCCGCGGCTTCGTCGCGGGCCAGGTGCATATAAAGCGCGCCATGGGGCTTGATGTGTTGCAGGGTCAACCCTTGGGCGCGAGCCATTTCGCGCAGGGCGCCGAGTTGGTAGAGCATGTCATCCACCAGCTCCTGGGCCGGTGCGTTGATATGCCGGCGACCGAAACCCACCAGGTCGCGAAAACCCGGATGGGCACCGATGGCAACGCCCAGTTGCTTGGCACGCTCGACCGTACGGCGCATGGTGCCGGGGTCGCCGGCGTGAAAGCCGGTGGCGATGTTCGCCGAGCTGATGTAGGCCATCAACTGCGCATCGACACCGTCGCCAATGGTCCAGGGGCCGAAGCTTTCGCCCATGTCCGAGTTTAAATCCACTGCCTGCATCGGGGTCGCTCCGCCAAAAGATGATGGCTGAAAGTAGGCTGTGTCTTGACCCCTTGGGAAGATCTATTATCAGATGGCTCATCTTCTGAAAAACAGATAGCTCACTGCATTGGAGTGGCAGATGTCCCTGACCTTGCGCCAAGTCCGCTACTTCGTGGCCACCGCCGAGATCGGCCAGATTTCCCAGGCGGCGATTCACCTGAACATCTCCCAGTCGGCCGTGACCACCGCAATCAAGGAACTGGAGGCCATGCTTGGCGTGCAACTGTTCGTGCGCTCGGCCCAGGGCATGAACCTGACCGACGCCGGCCGGCACTTTCTCAACCGTGCCTACGTGATTCTGCGCAGTGTCGACGACGCGCTGAACAGCCCCTTGCCCGACTACCGCGCCAGCGGTGTGCTGCGCGTAGCCGCCAGCTACACGGTGCTGGGTTATTTCCTGCCCCACCACCTGCAACGCATGGAACACTGGCACCCGGACGTCAGCATCGAGGTCTTCGAGCAGGAGCGCCAGGCGATCGAACAGGGCCTGCTCGATGGCCAGTTCGATATGGCCGTGGTGCTCACCGCCAACCTCACCCATGCCGATATCGTCTCTGAAACCCTGTTCAACTCGGAACGCCGCCTGTGGCTGCCCAGCCATCACCCGCTGTGCGAACGCAGTGCCGTAAGCCTGGCGGATGTCGCGCAGGAACCCTACATTCTGCTCACCGTCGACGAGGCCGAACACAGCGCCATGCGCTACTGGGAACAGGCCCGGCAAACGCCCAAGGTGCGGCTGCGCACCAGTTCGGTGGAGGCGGTGCGCAGCATGGTCGCCAACGGCAGCGGTGTGGCGATCCTGTCAGACCTGGTCCACCGGCCGTGGTCCCTGGAAGGCAAGCGCATCGAAACCCTGACCGTCACCGATCCGGTCACCCCCATGAGCGTGGGCCTGGCCTGGCACCGCGAGCGTGCCTTCACCCCGCCGATGCAGGCGTTCCGCGATTACTTCCACGACGCCTTCCTGGCACCGCAGCAATTATCGGCACGTCGTTAATACCGGGCTTGCAGGATGGCCGCCAGCCAATCCATGAACACCCGCACGCGCAACGGCAGATGACGCTGGCCGGCGTACAGCAAGGACACGTCCAACGGTGGCGCCGGGTAATCCGGCAGCACCGCCACCAGCTCTCCACTGGCCAATAACTCTTCAATACCGAGGCGCGGCACCTGGATGATGCCGAATCCGCCCAGGCAGGCGGCCTGATACGCATCGGTGCTGTTGACGGTGACGCGCCCGGCCATCGCCACGCGCTCCACCTTGTGGCCCTGCTGATATTCGAAACCTGCCGAGCGTGCGCCCAAGGGCCTCACGTAATGCACCAATTGATGCTCGGCCAGGTCAGCCAGGGTCGTGGGCATGCCATAACGTTGCAGGTAGGCGGGGCTGACGCAGTTGACCATCGGCATGCTGCACACGCGGCGTGCGACCACGGTCTGGTCGGGTTGCGCGCCGACACGCAACACACAATCGAAACCTTCGGCAATCAGGTCGACCTGGCGGTCCGTACTGCTGATTTCCATCTCGATCAGTGGATGGCGCTCCAGGAATGCGGGCAGGTGCGGCAAGAGCATGTCGCGCGCCAGCACGTTGGGCAGGTCCACGCGGATACGCCCGGCCAGTTGCGTTTCATCCTGGCGAAACAAGCCTTCCAGCTCCTCCATATGGGCCAGCAGGTCCTTGCTGCGTTCATACAAGACTCGGCCGTCCTGGGTCGCCTGCACCTTGCGCGTGGTGCGCTGTAACAAACGTGCGCCGAGCAGTTCCTCCAGTGCCTGCACATGTTCGGAGACGGTGGAGCGCGGCAGGCCGAGGCTGTCGCCGGCCTGGGTGAAACTCGACAGTTCGGTCACGCGCACGAAGGTGCGCAGCAGCTCAAGTTTGTTCATGGGATTGTTCGCCTTATCCGGCCAGTGATTCCGGTATAGCGCTGTTTATCACGTTATGAACGGACAAATACACTTCCTCTCACTGATCACCTGAGAGGACATCACCATGACCCGTAAAATCGCACTGATTACCGGCGCCAGCCGCGGCCTGGGCAAAAGCGCCGCGCTGCACCTGGCCGCACAAGGCATCGACATCATCGGCACCTACCATAGCGCCGCCGCCGAAGCCCAAGCGGTGGTCGAGCAGGTTCAAGCCTTGGGCGGCCGTGCCGCCATGCTGCAACTGGATGTCAGCCGCAGCGACAGGTTCGAGGGCTTCGTCGGCGAAATCACCACTGTGCTCAAAGATGTTTTCGCACAGGATCACTTCGATTTTCTGATCAACAACGCCGGCATCGGCGCCCACGCCAGTTTTGCCGAGACCACCGAGGCACAGTTCGATCAGTTGGTGGCAATCCAATTCAAGGGGCCGTTTTTCCTGACCCAGAAACTGCTGCCGCTGATCCGCGATGGTGGCCGCATCATCAATATCTCCAGCGGCCTGGCGCGGTTCAGCCTGCCGGGGTATGCGGCGTATGCTGCCATGAAAGGCGCGATGGAAGTCCTCACCCGCTATCAAGCCAAGGAATTGGGCGGGCGTGGCATCAGCGTGAATGTCCTGGCGCCCGGCGCCATCGAAACCGATTTCGGCGGTGGCGCCGTGCGCGACAATCAGGCGCTGAATGCGATGGTCGCCCAAAACACCGCCCTGGGCCGCGCCGGCCTGCCGGACGATATCGGCGGGGCCATTGCCAGCTTGCTGGCCGATGGCAGCCACTGGATCACCGGCCAACGTATCGAAGCCTCGGGCGGCATGTTTCTGTAAGGTTCAAACGCCGCTGCGTTGCACCCACTCGCCAAGCACCGTGCCCAGTTCGACCGTGCCTTGGCGAGGGGTGCCTTCGAATTCGATCCAGCCTTCGTTAAAGCCGTTGATCATCTGAATCCGCGGTAGCGGGTTGCGCATGCCTTGGCCGCTGAACAGTGCATGCCAGGTCGCCTGGGGAACCGCTTCTACGTCGACCGGTTTGCCGAGCACGCGGGCGAATTCGGCGGCCAGCTGGTACGGGGTGATGCGCTGCGGGCCTTCCAGTTCCACGATACGCGGGCTGGGTTCCAGCAGCAGTTCAGCCGCCACGCGTCCGACATCCGCCGTGGCAACCATCGGCACCGGTTTGTCCAAGGGTTGCAGGAAACTTGAGATCCGCCCTGCCACCGCCGCCTCGACATCCCACGATGCATTTTCCATGAACCAGCCGGGGCGCAAAAACGTCACCGGCAACTCCAGGCTGCCCACCGCTTCCTCCAGCAGGTGCAGTTGGTTGAGCAGGTTCGGTTGCGTGGCCTGGGCGCCGATGGTGGACAGGCATACCACCTTGCCAGGGCGTGCGCACGCCAGGGCCTGACGGATGTTTTCCACCACCCGGCGGGTTTCCGGAAAGCCCGGCGATGGGTCGAAATTCGACGGCAGCATGATGAACACGCCCGTCACCCCGGCGAAGGCTTCCGCCATGGCTTGCGGGTCATCCACCTCCGCCACGGCCACCTCACAGCCGCGCGCGGCCCAACTGACGCCCTTGTCGGCGCTGCGCACTACGGCGCGTACCGGCTGCCCAGCGGCGAGCAGTGTGCGGGCAACGGCTCCGCCGACTTTTCCAGTGATACCTGTGACTGCATACATCAGTGTTCTCCCCTGCAAAGGCGACTCGTGTCGCGATGGGGAAATTATCCTGCGCAACCGTAGGATTCTTCGATAGCATCAGTGTCATTGCATACCTGACGGAAAATCATCAATGAGCTTTGATCCGAGCCTGGCCGGTGGCATGGGCGTGTTGGCGGCGGTGGTCGACAGCGGCAGCTTCGCACGCGCTGCCGACAGCCTGGACATGACGGCCTCCGGTGTCAGCCGGGCGATTTCGCGCTTGGAGAAACGCCTGGGTATTCGCCTGTTCGACCGCACGACACGGTCGGTGCAATTGACCGATGAAGGGCGACGTTTCTATCAACACATCGCGCCTCTGCTGGCGGGCCTGGAAGAGGCGGCCAGTTCGGCGGCCGACAGCGCCCTGACCGTGCGCGGGCGCCTGCGGGTCAATATCGACCCGTATTTTTCGCGGCTGGTGCTGGGCCCGGTGCTGGGTGACTTCATGCGCCGCTACCCGCAATTGAAGTTGGACCTGCACACCCGCGACCAACTCGGCGACCTGGTGGCCGACGGTTTCGACCTGGCGGTTCGCTTCGGCATCCCGCAATCCTCCTCGCTGATCGCCCGTCAGTTGATGGAGGTGCGGGTGCTCACCGTCGCCGCCCCCGCTTACCTTGAACAGTACGGCCGACCTGCCGTGCCCCAGGATCTGGAACACGGCCATATGTGCCTGGATTTTCGCGACTCACAAACCGGTCGCCCATTTGCCTGGGAATTCCACCGCCCCGGCGAGCGACTGACCGTGCGTACCGATGGTCGCTTGGTGGTCAACGATGCCAGCACGTTATACAGCGTGTGCGAGCACGGCCACGCGGTGGCCCAGATGCTCGACCTGGGCCTGGCCCCGGCGCTCAAGGCCGGCAGTCTGGTGGAGTTGTTTCCCGACTGGCCAGACGAGCGTTTTCCGCTGTACGCCTACTATCCGTCGCGGCATTTGCCCGCCGCCAAGGTGCGGGCATTCTTGGACTTTGTCGGCTCGCTTACTTGTCTGTAGGCGCTCGCTTGTTGTGGCGAGCAAGCTTGCTTGCGCTGGGGTGCGAAGCGCCCCTGAAAGCGGGCGCCAGCTGCGCTGTCGTACGGGAGCAAGCTCCCTCGCCACAGCATGCTAGCTCCTACATGGGATAGCGTTTTTGTTGCGGATTTTTTCCCGAATGACGTCATACCCCCAGTGATACACATAGGTGTACGGCAGGAAGAACAGCAGTACGCCGATGTCGAGCATGAACGCCTGCATCAGGCTGATGTTCAGCCACGCCGCGATCAACGGCACCGCGACGATAATCAACCCGCCCTCAAACAACAGCGCGTGCAATACCCGCGTCCATGCGCCGCCGGCCAATTGCAGGCGAACCTTCAGGCGGTCGAACAGGCTGTTGAAAATGATGTTCCAGGTCAGCGCCAACAGGCTCAGCCCGAGGGTCACCGCGCCCATTTCCAGGGCCGGCCGGCCGGTGATCCACACCAGCAGCGGTGTGCAGATCAGCAAGGCCAGCCCCTCAAAACCCAGGGCTTGACCGATACGTTCAGTAATCGACTTGGTAGGGTGCATAACCTGCGCTCCGTGAATGACGATGGTTGCGATAATCCCGCATCGAACCGATACTTCATAACCAATAACCATCGACAAAGGCGATAGTCATGGCCTCCAATGAAGTGCTGCAGGCGTTTGTGCAAGCGGCCACCCAAGGCTCGTTCTCCGCTGCGGCGCGCAAGCTGGGCAAGAGCCAGTCCACCGTCAGCGCGGCGGTCGCGAGCCTGGAGATTGATCTGGATGTGGTGCTGTTCGATCGCAGTAGCCGCAAGCCGACGCTCACGCCTGCCGGCCATGTGCTGCTGCAACGGGCCGAGCAGGTGCTGGAAGCCAGCAGTCGCCTGGAAATGGCCGCCAATCAACTGGCCCAGGGGTTGGAGCCCAAGCTGAGTATCGCCATGTCCGATACCTACCAGTCCGACCGTTTCGAGGTCGCCCTCAGCGCGTTTGAACAGCGCTACCCGGACCTTGAGCTGGAATGCCTGATCGCCGAATGCGAAGACCTGATCGCCTTGGTGCAAAGCGGTCGGGCCCAGATAGCGTTTATCGAGCACCAGGAGGTGTATCCGCCGGACCTGACCCGTGCGCCCGTGGAAGAGAGCACGGAAATTGCCCTTTTCGTGTCACCGAAACATCCACTGGCCGGGCTCGACACGCTGACCGCGCACGCCCTGCAACAACACCGCGAATTGCGCCTGGCAAGCATCATCAACCCGAATGAAACCCGTGCCAACGGCCGCGTCTGGTCGGCTCCCAGTTACCTGATGCTATTGGAGATGGCTCAATTGGGCTTCGGCTGGGCACCGATTCCGCGCTGGCTGGTGGAACGCTTTGGCGGCGGGCAATTGGTCGAGCTCAAGGCCCGCGGCTGGCCGCGTTCGGTGGCGGTGGATGCGCTATGGTCACGCCACCACCCGCCGGGCCCTGCCGGGAGTTGGTTGTTGGCCAAGATGTTGGAATGATATTTCCCACCCAATAAAAATGTGGGAGGGGGCTTGCTCCCGATAGCGGTGGGTCAGTCACCCAATACTGTGACTGACACCCTGCTATCGGGAGCAAGCCCCCTCCCACATTTGATCTTTATCGCGCAAGGGATTCGAGGTTGGCCAGGCGGTTTTCGAGGAAGCGTTTCTCGGGGATTTGCTGGGTCAGTGACAGGGCTGTTTCATAAGCCGAACGTGCTTCTTCCACCCGCCCCAACTGTCGGTAAAACTCCCCCCGCGCCGAATGCGCCAAGTGGTAATCCAGCAGCTCTCCACGCGCCAGAATCGTCTCGACCTGCTGTAGCCCCGCCCCCGGCCCCTCGCACATCGCCACCGCTACGGCGCGGTTCAACTCGATCACCGGCGACGGCACTTGCCGAAGCAATACATCGTAAAGCCCGACAATCTGCAACCAGTCGGTGTCCTCGGCGCTGGCCGCCTCGGCGTGCACCGCAGCAATCGCCGCTTGCAGGCAGTATGGCCCGAAACGCCCGGTGGTCAGTGCCTGTTCCACCAGCGCGCAGCCTTCAGCGATCAAGGAGGCGTCCCACAAATCGCGGTCCTGCTCCTGCAACAACACCAACTCACCCGCGGCCGAGGTGCGCGCCGCTCGGCGGGATTCATGCAACAGCATCAACGCCAGCAAGCCCATGACTTCTGGCTCCGGCAGCAACTGCGCGAGCAGGCGCGTCAGGCGGATGGCTTCGCGGGTCAGCTCTTCGCGGGTGAGATCGGCGCCCATGGACGCCGAATAGCCCTCGTTGAACACCAGGTAAATCACCTGCAATACGCTGTCCAGACGTTCGGGCAACTCCGCCAAAGACGGCACCTGATAGGGGATTTTCGCTTCACGAATCTTGCCCTTGGCGCGCACGATGCGCTGGGCGATGGCGGTGGGCGAAGCCAGAAAAGCGCGGGCAATTTCCTCGGTGGTGAGGTCGCAGATCTCACGCAACGTCAGCGCCGCCTGGGCATCGGCCGCCAACGCCGGGTGACAGCAGGTGAAGATCAGGCGCAGGCGATCGTCTTCCACGTCTTCCTCATTCCAGTCAACCGCTTCCAGCGCGTCAGCCTGCTCCTGCAGTAAGGGGGTAAACCGGGCCTGGCGGCGCAGGCGGTCGATGGCTTTGAAGCGGCCGGTGGAGACCAGCCAGGCACGCGGATTGTCCGGCACACCGTCCTGTGGCCAGCGCTGCACCGCGACAAAAAACGCTTCGTGCAGGGCCTCTTCGGCGAGGTCGAAATCACCGAGCAAGCGAATCAGCGTCGCGAGTACGCGCCGTGATTCGCTGCGGTATATCGCCTCGATCGGCAGCGTCAATCGGTCATGCCCTGGGTCACCAGCGTCACCAGGCGGTCCAGGCTCTGGCCCCAGCCATCATGAAACCCCATGGCCTCGTGGGCCTGTTTGTCTTCAGCATTCCAGTGCATGGCGCGAGCGGTGTAGCGGGTTTTACCGTCGAGCTCTTCGAACGTGACCTCGGCGGTCATGAACGGCTTGCCTGAGGGAATCCAGCCAGGCATGAAGGCATCGGTAAACACCAGCCGGTTGGGCGCATCGATTTCCAGGAAAACGCCCTGGGTTGGATACTCACTGCCATCCGGGGCACGCATGAGGGTGCGAAACAGGCCACCGACCCACAGGTTCATTTCGCACTCGGGGGTGGTCATGCCATGCGGTCCCCACCATTGTTTCAACAATTCAGGCGTGGTCCAGGCGCGGAAGACACGACTGCGCGGGGCGTCGATCACGCGGCTGATGGACAGTTCGAAGGGAGCTTGGGTACTCATCGCCAATCCTCTTGGGTTTTTATGATTATGCTGGTCAGAGTTTCAATTCACGCACGGGACGCACTTCCACACTGCCGACCCGCGCCGCCGGAATACCGCCGGCCACCTGGATCGCGTCGTTCAGGTCCCTGGCGTCGATCAGGTAGAACCCGGCCAATTGCTCCTTGGTTTCAGCAAACGGCCCATCGGTGATCGACAACTTGCCATTGCGCATGCGCACGGTAGTGGCGGTGGTCACCGACTCCAGAGGCTCGGCGGCAAGCATGCGGCCGCTGGCCTGCACGGACTGCGCGTAGGCGAAACACTCCGGGTCCTGGGGGCTGTCCGGCGAGCTGTGCAACACCTGTTCGTTGCTGTAGATCAGGCAGAGGTATTTCATGTGCGTCTCCATTTGCGGACTCATGACTATAGTTCGGCTCAAGGTTTCAGCTCGAACAAGGCGACGCCGCTTTGCATATCGAAGGGCGCCGACCAATGCTCATGCACCACCTTCCATTGGCCATCGAGGCGCTGGTAACCGGCCGTCACCCGCATCCAGCACGCCTTCACCACGCCATCCGGCCCGGCACCGCCGCAATGCGCCAACCAATGGGCAAAGGCGCTATCCGCGGCTTCTACAATGCGCAGTTCATGAAACTCGAAAATACCCGGGCCGGGGCAGTGCTCCATGCACGCTTCCCAGTGGGCGCGATAGGCGGCCTTGCCCTTGAATTGCAACGCGGCAACGGCGTCGAACGAGACAATATCGTCGGCGTAAAAGCTGACAATTTTATCGATATTCCGGGCAAGCACAGCTTGCTTCCATTGATCGATCAGAGCGTGGATGGCAGTGCTCATAGTGATACTCCTGTTTTGTGGGGAGAGGGGTAAACATCACGAAGGACACCCTTAGTCGAATCAGCCCTGGCTCAATCGACAGCCCGCTGAAAAATAATTTAGCCGCCTGCAAACCCGTTAGAATCCGCGCCTCTCTGTAGTCTTTGGGATGCACCGCCAATGGAAACCCGCCTTGTCCCCTATGAGACGTTGAGCCTTGTGCAAAAACAGCAGCTCAATGCCCTGCAAGTGCATCCCGAGCAGTTGGCATTTTCCGGCGACATCGGCTGTGCGCTGAACAGCCTGCTGGTCAATCCCAACCCCGCCGCGATCAAAGGCTTCGCCCTGCTTGCCGACGACCGGCCTGTGGCCTTCATGCTGCTCAAACGCCCACCGTGCCTGCCTCATTGGGCTGATGAACACAGCGCCACGCTGCACGCCTTGCAAGTGGATCGCACACAGCAAGGACGCGGCTTCGGCAAGGCATGCCTGCACGCGCTGCCGGCAGCGGCGATACGGGCCTGGCCGCAGATCAAGGGCTTGGAGTTGTCGGTGGACACGAACAATGTGGCGGCGATGGGGTTGTATCGGGCGGCTGGATGGGTGGATAGCGGAGAGGCCTACAAGGGCCGGGCTGACTATGAGCGCAGGTTGAGATGGACGTTCAGCCCGTCGATGTAACGTAAACATGACTGTTTGACGGCCAGGTCATGTTTACGTGACATCGATTCACTGCCGTTTCAGGACTTGGTTTCAACCGGCAACCAGATCTCCACCGTCCCCGTGCCCTTGCGCACATCGAAATCCGCGCTATAGCGCTCGAAATCCGCCCCGGCCACCTTGAAGCCCGAGTGCGGCAACCACTCGAACATAATGCGCTCATAGGTCTGCTCAAGCGCTTGCACCGGGCCGTGGTGCGAGAATACGGCGTAGTGATGCGGGGGAATCTCCAGGGTTTCGAAGTTGCCCGGCGCGTCGCCCTTGCTCGGGACTTCCACCCCGGCCATGTAATCGAACTCGCCGTGGTGGGGGTTATGACATACCCCATAGGTCACACAGCCAACGCGCTTCTTGATGTCCTTGATGCAGCTATCAAACAGCTCCCACAACTTGGGGATATCCCCCACGGTAGCTTTTGAATAGCGCCCCTGCACACCCGCAATCACCAGCGCTTTGCCGTCCTCCATGCGTGGCTCGAGCGGTTGTTTTGTCTGCTGATCCATACGAACAGTCTCCTTCTTGTGAGGGAACAAGCCCGCATCGAGTATAGGGGTATATCCGCGCTGCACACCATGCAGAAAATTTTCCTACGCATCTGGACAACCGGCCATCATCAACCGTATTGTCTGCCCCGCAGGCCACCGCAGTGGCCGACGTCGCTCGGACGGTTCCGGGCGCTTACGTACCTCGAGGCAACAATGGCAGACCAAGGTTCGCCGCGCCGCTTTGCGCGCATAGATCGACTCCCCCCCTATGTTTTCAATATCACTGCCGAGCTGAAGATGGCTGCGCGTCGGCGCGGCGAAGACATCATCGACTTGAGCATGGGTAACCCCGACGGCCCCACTCCACCGCACATCGTGGAAAAACTGGTCACCGTCGCCCAGCGTGAAGACACCCACGGCTACTCCACCTCCAAAGGCATTCCGCGCCTGCGCCGCGCCATTTCGCGCTGGTACAAGGACCGTTATGAAGTGGACATCGACCCCGAGTCGGAAGCCATTGTCACCATCGGTTCCAAAGAGGGCCTGGCGCACTTGATGCTGGCCACCCTGGACCAGGGCGATACCGTGCTGGTGCCCAACCCAAGCTACCCGATCCACATCTACGGTGCCGTGATTGCCGGCGCCCAGGTGCGCTCGGTGCCGCTGGTGCCCGGCGTGGATTTCTTCGCCGAACTGGAACGCGCGATTCGCGGCTCGATCCCCAAGCCGAAAATGATGATCCTGGGCTTTCCGTCCAACCCCACCGCGCAGTGCGTGGAGCTGGACTTCTTCGAACGCGTGATCGCCTTGGCCAAGCAGTACGACGTGCTGGTCATCCATGACCTGGCGTATGCCGACATCGTCTACGACGGCTGGAAAGCCCCGTCGATCATGCAGGTGCCGGGCGCCAAGGACATTGCGGTGGAGTTCTTCACCCTGTCCAAGAGCTACAACATGGCCGGCTGGCGTATTGGTTTCATGGTGGGTAACCCGGAACTGGTCAGCGCCCTGGCGCGTATCAAGAGCTACCACGACTACGGCACCTTCACCCCGCTGCAAGTGGCGGCGATTGCCGCGCTCGAAGGGGACCAACAGTGCGTGAAGGATATTGCCGAGCAGTACCGCCAACGCCGCAATGTGCTGGTCAAGGGCCTGCATGAGCTGGGTTGGATGGTGGAAAACCCGAAGGCATCGATGTACGTGTGGGCCAAGATTCCCGAGGCGTATGCCGCCATGGGCTCGCTGGAATTTGCCAAGAAACTGCTGCTGGAGGCGAAGGTATGCGTGTCGCCGGGGATCGGCTTTGGTGAGTATGGGGATGATCACGTGCGCTTTGCACTGATCGAGAACCAGGACCGGATTCGCCAGGCCGTGCGCGGGATTCGCGGGATGTTCAGGGCGGATGGGCTAGCCCCGAAAACCGGCGCCTGACTCGGTCAAAATGTGGGAGGGGGCAAGTCGAATCGTCGCACCGCCCCTCCCACATGTGCATTCGGTTTAACCCCAAGTTCTGGGGTTTAGACCACCAGCGACAACAGCATGATGAAGATCAACGCCACCACCGACAGGATGGTTTCCATCGCCGTCCAGGTCTTGAACGTTTCAGCCACGGTCATATTGAAGTACTGCTTCACCAGCCAGAACCCCGCATCGTTGACGTGAGACAAGATCAACGAACCCGCCCCCGTCGCCAACACCAGCAGCTCACGGTTGACCCCTGGGATCATCCCGACCACCGGCACCACGATCCCGGCGCCAGTAATCGTCGCCACGGTTGCCGAACCGGTTGCCACGCGAATCACCGCCGCCACCAGCCACGCCAGCAGAATCGGATTGATCTGCGCAGTCACCGCCATATGGCCGATCACGTCACCCACGCCGCTGGTGACCAGCATCTGCTTGAAACCACCACCGGCACCGATGATCAGGATGATCGCGGCGGTCGGAGCCAGGCTAGCGTCGAGCAGCTTGAGGATCTGCTTGGAACCGATGCCCTGGCGATGGCCGAAGGTGTACAGCGACAGCAGCAACGCCAGCAACAACGCCGTGATCGGGTGGCCGATCATGTCCATCCAGTTGCGAATGGCATGGCCATCCGGCAGGGCGATGTCGGCGAAGGTTTTGAGCAGCATCAGGAACACCGGCAGCAGCACGGTGATCAGCGTGACGCTGAAGCTGGGCAGCGACTTGTTGTCCGTCTCGCGGGCCAGTTGGTCGACCAACTCCTGGGACGGGTTGCCGGGGATGTACTTGGCGATGAACGTACCGAAGATCGGGCCGGCAATAATGGCCGTCGGCAATGCGACGATCAGGCCGTAGAGGATGGTCTTGCCGATGTCCGCGCCAAACACGCCGATGGCCAGCAACGGACCCGGGTGCGGTGGTACCAGGCCGTGCACCGCCGAGAGGCCGGCGAGCAACGGGATGCCGATCTTGATCAGTGAGACGCCGGTACGCCGGGCGACGATAAACACCAGCGGGATCAACAACACAAAACCGATCTCGAAGAACAGCGGGATGCCCACCAGGAACGCGGCGAACATCATGGCCCACTGCACCTTCGCCTTGCCGAAGGCACGGATCAGGGTCTGGGCGATCTGATCGGCGCCACCGGATTCGGCCATCATCTTGCCGAGCATGGTGCCCAGCGCGAGGATGATGCCGACAAAGCCGAGCACCCCGCCGAAGCCGTCCTGGAACGCCTTGATGATCTTGTCCACGGGCATGCCCGAGGTCAGGCCGAGGAAACCTGCGGCGATGATCAACGCGATAAAGGGGTGAACTTTGAACCGGGTGATCAAGACGATCAGTCCGATAATGGTGACCACTGCATCTAGCAGCAGGTAGGACTCGTGGGACATGCCAAACATGGGGGGTCTCTCCTGTTTGTTGTTGTTATTAAAGCGGGTGTTGAATTTCCTGCCGGGGATAGCGCTATCTTTTCCGGCAAAAAATTAATGAGTAGGTTCAAAGCCGTGTTGCAGCCACCAGGCATGGGTCTGCCGGGCCAGGGCCTCGACGCTGTCTTCACTGGCGTTGAGCGCCAGGGTCAGCGGTTCGCCCTTCGGCGACTCAAGGGTGGCGAACTGGCTGTCGATCAGGCTGGCCGGCATGAAATGCCCGGGGCGATGGGACACACGGTCGGCGGCCACGGCCCGGGTCAGTTCCAGGAACACAAAACCCAGGCCCGGCGCGGCTTCGCGCAGGTGGTCGCGGTATTTCTTTTTAAGCGCCGAACAGGTGAGCACGGGATGCTCGCCGGCCTTGAGTGCGCGGCGCAGTTCATCGCAGAGGATGTCGAGCCAACCGGCACGGTCGTCGTCGTTGAGAGGGTGGCCGGCGCTCATCTTTTCGATGTTGGCGGCAGGGTGAAAGCTGTCGCCTTCAATGGCGGTGGCGCCGTTCAGGCGGCACAGGGCCTCGCTGACGCTGGACTTGCCACAGCCGGAAACACCCATGATGACCAGGGCGGTAACAGGTTGACTCATGAAACACCTCAGGACGCAGATAGCGCTACCTTTGCACGCTGTAAGGCTAGTGCAAAAACAGGCTTTTCCCGCGCCGTCTTGTCTTTTTTTATGGAGTGACGCGTGCATCCTCTCCAGCGATTTGAACGGGATCAGGCAACCCTTCGTTCAAGCATTTGCAGCCTTTTGGAGACAGCGCTACCTTAGTGCCTCGATTTTTGTTTGGCAAGCCGCCTGATGACCTCCAAGAACGATAAAAAAATGCGTACCACGGGTCGCCCGACCCTCAATGAAGTCGCCCGCCTGGCCGGCGTCAGCCCGATTACCGCCTCGCGCGCGCTGCGCGGCATCAGCACCGTGGCCACTGAACTGGTGGAAAAAGTGCAACACGCCGCCAGTGAACTCAATTACGTCGTCAACCCCGCCGCCCGCGCCCTGGCCTCGGCGCAAAGCCATTCGGTGGTGGTGCTGGTGCCGTCGCTGTCCAACCTGTTGTTTATCGAAACCCTCGAAGCCATCCACCAGGTACTGCGGCCCAAGGGCTTTGAAGTACTGATCGGCAACTCCCATTACTCGCGCGATGAAGAAGAAAACCTGCTGCGCAACTACATGGCCTACCAGCCACGGGGCTTGCTGCTGACCGGCTTCGATCGGACTGAAAGCGCGCGACGAATGGTCGAGGCCAGCCATGTGCCTTGCGTCTACATGATGGACCTGGACCCGCACGCCGGCGTGAACTGCGTGGGGTTTTCACAGTTGGCGGCCGGTGAAACGGCGGCCGCGCATTTGCTCTCCCGCGGGCGCAAGCGCCTGGCCTACATCGGCGCGCAGCTGGACCAACGCACGTTACTGCGCGGCGAAGGCTTCCGCCGCGCACTGCAACAGGCAGGCCTGTACGACCCGGCGCTGGAGCTGCTGACACCACGCCCTTCCTCCGTGGGCCTGGGCGGGGAGCTGTTCTTGCAGATGCTGGCAAGCCATCCCGATGTGGACGCGATCTTCTTCGGCAACGACGACCTGGCCCAGGGCGCGCTGCTGGAGGCCCTGCGCCACGACATCAAGGTGCCGGAGCGCGTGGCGGTGCTGGGCTTCAACGACTTGCCGGCCTCATCCTTCATGGTGCCGCGCCTGAGCAGCATCAGCACCCCGCGTGAGGCGATCGGGCGACGTGCAGCGGAGCATTTGTTGAGCATCATGGCGGGCAACAAGATCGCCAAGCCGGTGGTGGATATGGGGTTTGAATTACAGGTGCGGGAAAGCACGTAGGACGCCTGTAGGACACGGCCGACATTGCGCCAGGCGCCTTGCCCGGCTGCCTACGCTTAGGTCAGAATCCGCCGGCTTGTGCGCCTGGAAGGGGGTCTCTAAGGTTTGCCGGTCGCTGAATTTCTCGGTGACCGGGTTTAGTAGCCCATGTTCGGACTTCTCAGTGCACAAGCCTCAGCGAAATGTTTGATGGCGGCTGTGCGTAGGGCACCCTTGGGTGCGCCGGCTTTGGAGTCCACCGGTCTACTAACCTGCGTACAGCTGCCACCCTCGTTTAGTAGCGAAGAGGCGGTGGCCAATTCCTGGACTATCCAATGATCAAAGAAATCGATACGCCGCCAACCACCCTCTTCACCCTCATCCCCGATGTCCCCACCGAAACCCTGCTGATCAACAGCTACGAAACCGTATGCTCCGTCAGCACCTTGCTGCTTGACCTGTCCGATGACCTTGAAGGCAAACACCGCGATGTCGCCCTGGCCATCCACCAGCTCAGCGAACTGAGTGTGTTGCTGGTGGGCAAAGCCATGGACCAGCACACACACCGCTACTGACACGCCCTTTGTAGGAGCGAGCTTGTGTGGCGAGGGAGCTTGCTCCCGCTGGAGTGCGAAGCACTCCCAGACCGGTTGACGAAGTGTATCTGACACATATCGATCGCACGGTTTGGGGCCGCTTCGCAGCCCAGCGGGAGCAAGCTCCCTCGCCACGACAAGCTCGCTCTACAGGGTATTGCTTACAAATTGTTTCGTCGTGCTAGATTGGCCTCTCTCCACTGCAAGGGAAGCACCATGGGACACTCACTGAAAATCCTCGGCCGCACGTCCTCCATCAACGTACGCAAAGTACTGTGGACCTGCCAGGAACTGGGCATCGACTATGTGCGTGAAGACTGGGGCATTGGCTTCAAGCCCACTCAAGCCGCCGAGTTCCTCGCCCTCAACCCCAATGCCCAGGTGCCGGTGCTGATCGATGACCACGGCGTGCTGTGGGAATCCAACACCATCTGCCGCTACCTCGTCGGCCTGTACCAACGCCATGACTTGCTGCCCGCCGACCCTGCCCCCCGCGCCAGGGTGGAGCAATGGATGGACTGGCAAGCCACCGAACTCAACCCATCCTGGGGTTATGCGTTCCATGCCCTGGTGCGCAAGAACCCGGATTACCAAGACCCGCAACGCCTCAGCGCCGGCGTGCAGGCCTGGAACGACAAAATGGGGCTGCTGGAACAGCAACTGGCCAAAACCGGTGCCTACGTGGCCGGTGATGAATTCACCCTGGCCGATATCCTCATCGGCCTCTCGGTGCATCGCTGGTGGAACGCGCCGCTGGAGCATCCGCCCTACCCTGCGGTCGCGGCCTACTACCAGCGGCTCAGCCAGCGCCCAGGCTTCCAGGCCTATGCGCTCGACGGTCACAACTGATCAATCACGCCACGACGTTCGGAACCACGCCCATGCATTCACCTTCCGCCACCGACGGTATCGACCCGATCCGCGCCGCCCACATCAGCGCGCGCATCGACCGCCTGCCTGCCGTGGCCAGCATCTGGCGCCTGGTGGCGTTGCTGTCGATCGGTGGTTTTTTCGAGCTGTATGACCTGTTCCAGACCGCCTACATCAGTCCTGGCCTGATCAAGGACGGCCTGTTTGCCACCGGCAGCGGCGGCGTGTTCGGGTTCTCCGACCAGGCCGCGTTCGCCTCGGCGACCTTCCTCGGCCTGTTCCTCGGCGCCAGCCTGCTCAGCCCCATCGCAGACCGCTTCGGGCGACGGGCGATCTTCACCTTTGCATTGATCTGGTACACGGTCGCCACTGTGTTGATGGGCATCCAGACCTCGGCGCTGGGCATCATCTGCATGCGCTTTCTGGTGGGTATCGGCTTGGGCATCGAGCTGGTGACCATCGATGCCTACCTCTCGGAACTGGTGCCCAAACGCATGCGCAGCTCGGCGTTTGCCTTCGCGTTTTTTATCCAGTTCCTGTCGGTGCCGGCGGTGGCATTGATGTCGTGGTGGCTGGTGCCCCAGGCGCCGTTCGGGGTGGCCGGTTGGCGCTGGGTGGTGCTGTCGAGCGCGGTGTTTGCACTGTTTATCTGGTGGTTGCGTAAACGCTTGCCGGAATCACCCCGCTGGCTCGCCCAGAAAGGTCGATTCGAACAAGCCGATGCAATCATGGACAGCCTGGAGGCACGCTGCCGGAAAGACCACGGCAAACCGCTGGACCCACCCGAGCCCGAGGCGGTCAGCGTGCAAGGCAGCGGCCGTTTTGCCGATATCTGGCAACCGCCCTACCGCCGCCGCGCCTTGATGCTGATTGTGTTCCATGTGTTCCAGGCCATCGGCTTTTTCGGTTTCGGCAACTGGTTGCCGGCGCTGCTCTCGGGCCAGGGCGTCAGCGTGACCCACAGCCTGATGTACGCCTTCATCATCACCCTCGCCTACCCGCTGGGGCCGTTGCTGTTCGTGAAGTTTGCCAACCGGTTTGAAAACAAATGGCAGATCGTCGGCTCGGCCCTGGGCGCGATGCTCTTCGGCAGCCTGTTCGCCCTGCAGACCACGGCGGTGGGGCTGGTGCTCTGCGGGGTGATGATCACCTTCTGCAATGCGTGGCTGAGCTTCAGCTATCACTCGTATCAAAGCGAGCTGTTCCCCACCAACATCCGTGCGCGCGCCGTGGGGTTCTGCTACTCCTTCAGCCGCTTGTCCACGGTGTTCAGCAGCCTGCTGATCGGGTTTATCCTCGAACACCTGGGCACACCGGGGGTACTTGCGTTCATTGCCGGCAGCATGTTGATCGTGATGCTCACCATCGGTGGGTTCGGGCCTCGTACGCGTAACCTGGCGTTGGAGAATATTGCTCACTGATCAGCGGGTTGGACGCTAGGAGCATAGAGCACACGAAACGAACCTTTGATCGTCTGAGCGGGTTGACTGATTGAAGAGCCCTCAAAATCGGCACGCAGAGCACCCGCTTCGGCGAGGCAACGCATCTGCCCTTCGTAATGGGTAGTTTTTATTCCCCCAGGAATCTCGTGCGAGAACATTAACCCGGCCTGTCCCTCTTTTTCGGGATTCTCGACCAGCGTGTAAAATTTTGTGGGGTCGAACTCAAATGTGCTGAATACAGTCAGAGTCGGCAGCCCCTCCTTTGTAGTCCCCATGATTTGGTAATAGCGGCCCGAATAGAAGTGTGTCGCCTCCTCAGTATGAAAGGGTTTGGATTCGTCCGAAAATTGAGCCTTCACATAGACGCTACCAATAGGGTCTCGTTTATCAGTCATTTCATTTCTCCTTGTCCCGGATTAACAACACAGCTGATTCAACGGCAAGTCGAAGCGGTTGAATACTGTGAAATCCCACAGAGAAACGTTTCAGCCAGACAGTCCCCGGCCATTGCCAGTCTGCGGCAACGAATGACCGCTGAACGGACGAAGATTGCCTCTTGGATAAGGCTACGCCCCATAAAACCCGGCCCGTCGCCCCCGGCACACTATTTGCTCCAGCTGTGGCACCGAACATTTGCACAGGTGAGCGATCATGCTGGTTAACAACAACGCCCAAGCCGTATCGACGATCCAACACATCAAGCGCCCCGACATGGACCCCGCCAACGCGGCCGCCAGCACGCTGTACAGCGGCGCCCTGCAGGCGGCGCAGCAAAGCGTGACGGTGCCGGCCGCGCAGAAGGACCTGGACAAGGCCAATGACCGTATCGATGAAGCCTTCGCCAAGACCCGAGTACAGCTGCAGGCCACCACCGCAGCGACGAGCGCGACCTCTGACGTGCCGGCCACCGGGTCGACCGGCAAGACCGCCCGCGAAGACTTCACCGACTACATGAGCAAATCGCCGGCCGAACGCATCCGCGAACAGCTCCTCAAGGAGCAGGGTTTGACCGAAGAGGATGTGCAGAAGCTGCCACAGGAAAAGCAGGACGCGATTTCCAAGGAAGTGGCTGAGCGCATCAAGCAACAGCAGGATCAGCAGGTAGCGGCGAAAACCGCCGACCCACAGGTGCAGGCGGTGAAAGAAACCCTGGCGGCGATCTAAGCCGCACATCGTTGCGTGTAGAAGCGAGCTTGCTCGCGAAAAACCTCAACGATAACGCGGGCTTGCTGGATTGCAGGACGCGGTTCAGTTAACCAGCATGTTCAACAAAGCCTGCGCAGCAGCACCCGGCTCCCGGTTCGGCGGCCCCACCAGGCAGAACTCACGCTGTACCGGGGCCTTGAGCGGCATCACGCGCAACCCCTGGCGTTGAGCCGGCAGGGTCATTTCCGGGACCAGCGTGACACCAATCCCTTCGCGGACCAGGCTGAAGGCGCTGCTCCATTCGCGCACTTCCACGCGGGCATCGCGTAACGCCAACCCGGCCTCGGCGCTCAGGCTGCCGGCGTTGACGGTGCAGCCGCCAGTGGCGAGTACAAAGGGTTGTTCCAGCAATTCCTCCAATGTCACCACCGCTCCGACCGGGCGCCGGGCCAGTTCATGCTGCGCGGGCACCACCGCTGCCCAATGGTCGCGCCCCAACACCGTGGCCTTGCGCTCGGGCTTGGGGTTGAGCACCACGCCCAAGTCGATCAGCCCGGCGTCAAGCAAGGTATTGACCTCGTCATCCGTGACTTCCAGGGTGGTGACCTCGATGCCGGGATACAGCTGCTTGAAACGCTGCAACAACGGGCTGAGAAAGGTCTGCAGCACGATGGGGAAACTGGCAATGCGCAGTGTCCCACGCAACATGGGCCGGGCTTCATCGACGGTGCTGCGAATCGCCTGCAGCGCGCCCATCATGACTCTCGCCTGTTCGATCACACTCATCCCCAGTGCCGTGGGCAGCGTCTTGCGCGGCTCACGGGTAAACAGTTGCGCGCCCAACGTCGCCTCCATCCCGGCCATGGCCTGGCTGGCGGCGGACTGAGTCATGCCCACGCATTGGGCAGCGGCAGTGATGCTGCCATGGTCGGCGACAGCGACCAGCAAGCGCCAGTGCATCAGGTTCATCATGACAGTAGCTGTCCTTATGGCAGGGCTCTGAAGGTTTAATTTTACGCACGGTGCCATGCCCGTGAAACTGGCGCAAATCCCACGGAGCTGTCCCCGATGAAACTGTATTACGCCCCCAACGCCTGTTCGCTCGCCCCGCATATCGTATTGCGCGAACTGGCCCTGCCGTTCGAGTTGGTGCAGGTCGACAACAGGGCCAAGATCACTGCCGACGGCGAGGACTTCCTGCAGATCAACCCCAAGGGCTACGTGGCTGCGCTGCAACTGGAGAACGGCCAGGTACTGACCGAAGCCAGCGCGATCCTGCAATACCTGGCCGACCTGAAACCCACGGCCGGCCTGGCTCCCGCCAATGGCAGCTGGGAACGCGTGCGTTTGCAGGAATGGCTGAACTTTACCGCCAGCGAAATTCATGGCGGGCTGGGCGTGTTCTTCAACAGCGCCATCCCGGATGACGTGAAGGCGCTGTTCAAGGCCACGCTGCTCAAGCGCCTTGCGATTCTGGTGCACACCCTGGCGCGTCGGGATTACCTGCTGGGCACCCGATTCTCGGTCGCCGATGCCTACCTGTTCGTGGTGCTGCGTTGGGCGGCCCTTCACACTATCGAGCTGAACCCGGTACTGCAGGCGTTCATGCAGCGCGTGGGTCAGCGCCCGGCGGTCGTTGCCGCACTGGCAATCGAAAATCCATAAGTCGAAATGAAGGCACTCAACACCCGCACATCTGCCGAGCCTGGGCGATCCTGGTCCAGATGGGCCACCTGGCTGCGCACGGTGTCATGGATCTGCCGAGTGCCCTGCCCCAGCCGCAATTCGCCGCGCAGATCCACCGCCTGCGCGGCAACGATCAGTTCGATACTGGCCAGCCACAACACCCGCTCCGTCAACTGGCGGGTCTTGTCCACGACGGCCAGGGCCTGCCCTGCGTAGTCCTCGACGCGATCCGCCACCGGCACAGTCACTGCCGGCAGCGGGTTGGCCAAATGCCCGATCTGCGCCACCAATGCCGAACTGGTGCGCTGCAACGCCGCCATACCGACATGCCCCGGTCGAGCGATCAAGAATCGCGGCAGATCGCTGGAGGCAGGCGACAGCAATTTGGCAATGCGCTCAGCGCTGCACGCCGCCGCTCGATTCAGGGCCAGGCCCAGGCTTTCGGCGGCCAGCGCCAGGTGGGTGCTGTCGAAGTTCGCGGTGGCCAATACCAGCGCCTCTTCGCTGATCAACGCCGGATTGTCGGCACCGCTGCGCAGTTCCAGTTCAATCAGTTCATGCAAGGGGTGCAACGCCTGCTGCGCCGCCCCTTGTACCACCGTGGCACAGCGAAAGCTCAAGGGGTCTTGCAGGCGGCGCGGACTGTCCGCCAACTCACCGCCCGCCAGCAGTTGCAACAAGGCCGCCGACTGCTCGGTTTGCCCCGGTGCCGGCCGCAGGCGCGAGGCCCACGGCTGGAAGGGGCTGAGGTTGGCCCGGTAGCCTTCGCAGGACAACGCCAGCGCGGCCAGCAAAGCCTCTAACGCCCGCTGCGCCTGCGCCACCAGTAACGCGCCCAAGCCGACACTGGCGGCATTGGCGGAGACCAGCGCCAAACCATCTTTACCGGTCAGGGGCACCGACAGCGCCAGGCTCAGGTGCGCCAGCGGCGCCAGGTCGCTCTCGCCCAGCGAGCCGATCAACGGCACATCCGGCTCGACACCGCTATTGAGCAACGCCAGTAAAGCCTGCGCCGCGCCCGGCGAAATACCTGAACGCCCCTGGGCCAACCCGGCCAGACGCGCCGCCATCATTGCACGCAACTCCTGGCGATTGGCAAGGCGCCCTACCCCCACCGCGCGTCCCAGCGGAATGTTCGCCTGCACGGGGGCGACCAACGTATCCACCGCTGCGCCAAGGCCGGTGTTCACCCCATAAATCGGCGTGCCTTCAGCCGCCAGTTTCACCAGCAGGCGGTGGCCTTCATCGATGCGTTGGCGGGCCTGCGCGGTGAAATCCGCCTCTGCATCCTCGCGGGCAATCGCCAGCAAATCCGCAAGTGACAGACCTTGGGGGCCGAGATGAATCATGCCCAACGCAACCGCTGGCCAAGCCCCAACTGCCTGGCTTTTTCCAACAGCGCATGGCCCAGCGCGATATCACTGAGGCTCAGGCCACGGTGCCAGAACAGGATGGTTTCCTCGGGCGTTTCCCGGCCGTTTTTCAAGCCGGCCACGATCTGCCCCAGTTCGGCATAGAGGGTCTGGGCGCTGAGTTTGCCGGCGTCCACATGGGCACGCAGCGAACCAAACAGGCCGCCTTTACACTGGCCCCAATCGTCCACCACCAGCTTGCTCATGATGTCGGTGAGCGACAGTTCCACCGCGCTCATGGTGCCGTAGGGCACCACAAACGCGCCGGGCTTGATCCAGTCGGTGCGCAGCAACGGTTCGGGCTGATCCAGGCGAGACGCCTCGACCACGATATCGGCGCCACGCACGGTGGATTCCCAATCCTCGGTGACGATCACCGGTTTGCCCAGGTCCTGGCGCAGGCGTTCGGCAAAGGCTTCGCGACTTTCACTGCGCCGCGAATGCACGCGGATTTCGTCGAAGTCGAACAGGTGGTCGAGCAGGCGCACATTCCAATACGCGGTGCCACGCGCACCGATGTGCGCCAACACTTTGCTGTCGGGCCGGGCCAGGTACTTGGCGCCGATGGCAGTGATGGCGCCGGTACGCATGTCGGTGATCGCCGAGGCATCGAGGATCGCCTTGGGAATCCCGGTAGCCGGGTCCAGCAGGTTGAGGATCGCCAGTTCAGAGGGCAGCCCCTTGCGATAGTTGTCGACAAAGTCACCCACCACCTTGACGCCCGCGTAGCCGATATCGCCGCCCAGTACACCGCGCAATACGTTGAAGTGACCGTTGATCTCGCCGCCGGGAATCAGGTGGGTACGTGGCTCAATCACCGCTTCGCCGCGGCCCTGGATCGCCAGGCTGGCTTCAATGGCGGCAAGGATTTCATCGTTGGTCAGGCCCAGTTCGTCGATATCGAGGCCGTTGAGAAAATCAATGTAGATCGGTTGCATGATCAGGGCGCCTTGAACACGGCTTGCTGCACATCGACCTTCTTCGGGATCAGGCCGTTGGCAAGGAACAGGTCGGCAGTGCGTTGCTGGTTGCCGATGTCGACGGCTTGCAGCGGACGAATCGGCGCGGACGAGCGGTGTTCGAAGTAGCTTTTGACCACCGCCGGTTGCAGGCCCAAGGTCTTGGCCATCAACGCGATACTCTGCTCGGGCTGGTCGAGGGACAGGCGCTGCGCCTTGGCCAGCGTCTTGATGATCGCCCCGATGGACTGCGGGTACTGCCTGGCAAACGGGCTACTGACCACGAAGAAACTGCCCGCAGGATTGAGGCCCTGACCGTCACCCAGCACGCGGGCGCTGCCGTCGATTACCGCAGCGGAATAGTACGGGTCCCACACCACCCACGCGTCGACCTTGCCCTGCTCGAACGCAGCACGCCCGTCCGATGGAGACAGGTACACCACATTCACGTCCTTCCATTGCAAACCCGCACGCAGCAGGCTTTTGAGGAACAGGTTGTGGGCGCTGGAGCCCTTGAGCAGCGCCACACGCTTGCCCTTGAGCTGCGCCACGCTCTGCACGCTGCTGGCTTTGGGCACCAGCACCGCTTCGGTCTTGCCCTCGTTGGGCTCTACCGCAAAGTACTGCAAGTCGATGCCGGCCGCCTGGGCGAAGATCGGCGGGATGTCGCCAATGTTTCCGATGTCCAGGCTGCCGCCGTTCAGCGCTTCGATCAAGGGAGGGCCGCCGAGGAATTCAATCCACTGCACCTGGGTGCCGGGCAGCGCTTCTTCGAAGAGTTTGTGTTCGCGGGCCAGCACCATGCTCACCGAGCTTTTCTGGTAACCGATACGCAAGGTGGCGGGATCGGCCGCCGACACTTGGCCGGCCAGCAGGGAAAGAACCACCGCCGTGAAGACTTTAAGCATTAGAGTGCCTCCTTGATTTTGGTCGCCACAGCCGCCGGAACCCATGACTGCCAGACCTGCGGATGGTCTTTAAGGAACGCCTCAGCCACCTGGCGTGGCGGTGTGCGTTTCTCGCTCATTTCGCCGAGCACACTGTTGAGCAGGTCAATCGGCAGGTCGACCTTTTCAAACACGCTGACCAATTGCGGGTACTGCGCCTTGAACGGTGCCGAAACGCCGATTGCCAGGCGAGCCGGCATCGAGCGGGTGCCGATGGGGTTGGGGTTTTTCGCGTCGGACAGGGTTTTCCAGGCCTCGGCGTTGAAGGGCGGCTCTTCCAGCTTGACCAGCTTGAAACGGCCCAGCAGCGGCGTGGGCGACCAGTAATAGAACAACACCGGCTTGCCACGACGGATCGATGACGCGACTTCGGCATCCAGCGCCGCACCGGAGCCGGTGCGGAAGTTGACGAAGCTGTCGGTGAGCTTGTAGGCCTTGAGCTTCTGGCTGTTGACGATCTCCGAGGTCCAGCCGGTAGGGCTGTTGAGGAATCGCCCACGGCTCGGGTCTTCGGGGTCGCGGAACACGTCCTTGTAACGCGGCAGGTCGGCCACCGATTTCAGGTCCGGCGCCAGGGGTTTGATGCCCCGCTCGGCATCGCCCTTGATCACGAACTCCGGTACCCACCAGCCTTCGGTGGCGCCTTTTACGGTGTCGCCGAGGCCGAATACTTTGCCTTCGCTTTCTGCCTTGACCCACGCCGGGCTGCGTCCGGCCCACTCTTCGCCGATCACCTGGATATCATCCTTGGCCAGGGCGGCTTCCAGGCTGACGGTACTGCCCGGCAAGGTGTCGGTGGGCAAGCCGTAGCCTTTCTCGACGATCAGGCGCAGCACCTCGGTGATCAGGCTGCCGCTTTCCCAGGTGATGTCACCGAAGTGGATGGGTTTGACGGCCTCGGCGGCCGTGGTCGGCTGCGATAGAACGGCCAGCGCCAGCAGCGAACCACCGAGCAGCGTTTTAAGTCTTTTCATGCAGAACCTCGTGGTGAATCATTTTCCAGAACACAGAGAACCCCGTGTGGGATTGGAGATCGGTTAAAAGTCATAACTGAGCCGCGTGTAGTAGAACGCCCCTTCCGGCGCCGACGGCGACAGGTAGCTGTATTGCTGGCCAGGGGTCTGGCGCAGGCGAGTGTTGAAGTCATCGGGTTTGCTGTCGAACAGGTTGTTGGCGCCGACGGACACACGCAGTTGCTTGGTGAAGGCGTAGTTCACGTCCAGGTCGGTGGTCCATTGCGCGGCGAAGGTCTGGTCGTATTGCGCGTTGGCTTCGCTGGCGGCGTATTTGCGGTACTCGCCGTAGCGGGTTTCGCTGAGGGCGATGGTCCACGCGCCGATGCGGTGAGTCGCGCCCAGCACCCACTTGTCTTGCGGGTAGCCGTGCTCCAGGAAACCACGGGCTTCACGGGTGAGAATGTCGAAACCGTTGGGGTTCTCGTGGACCTTCTCGATCGTGGTGCGTGACTGGGTGTAACCGGCCGACAGGCTCAGCGCGCCGTACTGCGCCAGGTCCAGGTTGTACTTGCCGACGATGTCCACACCGCGCGTGCGCGTGTTGGCCGCATTGGTCATGAACTGCGCCCAGGTGTATTGGCCGAAGCCGGCCTGTTGCAGAATCTGCTCGGCCCGTGGGCCGGAAATCCCCCCGCTGTAGAGCAGACGGTCACGAATCGAGATCTGATAGGCGTCGATAGTCAGCGAGGCTTGTTCGATCGGACGCAGCACCAGGCCCAAGGAGTAGTTGGTGGACTTTTCGGGCTTGAGCGGCTCGGCGCCCAGGGCACGGGCGGCCGGGTTGTCGGCGGGCAGCATGCGCGTGAGGACCGGGTTGCCGTTGATGTCGACGTTGGTGGTGGTGGTCCACGAGGTGCCGATCTGGCCCAGGGTCGGTGCGCGGAACGAGTTGTTCACCGTGGCGCGCAAGCCCACTTGCGGGGTGAAGTCATAACGCGCCGAAAGCTTGCCGGTGGTGGCCGAGCCGAAGTCCGAGTAGTGCTCGGTCCGCCCGGCGATGCCTACCTGGAATTTGTCGGTGAGCTGATGCTCAAGGCCGAAATACACGCCGCCCACATCACGCTTGTAGGTGCCGGCGTCGTCCGGTGTCAGGCCAGAGGCTTGTACCGCCCCCACCTGCACGCCGTTGATGCCGCCAAACGAGTAGGACTCATAGTCGCCCTCCTCCAGACGATATTGCTCATGACGGTAGGCAATACCTGCCGAGACTGTCAGAGGATGGCTCGACCAATTGACGTCCAGATCCTTGGCGTAATCCAGGCCGATATTGGTCTGGTCATTGACCAGCGTGGCCACGTCGAATTTGGTCGGGCTGTTCAGACCATAGCTGGGGTTGACGGTGTTGAAGGCCAATTCATCGTGTTTGTCGCGACCGTAGGTGGCACTGAGATCGAAGCGACCCAGCGTCTCGTCCTCAAAGCGGGTACCGACGGTGACTGCGCCGTCTTCGTAGCGATAGCGGTACTTGGGAATGGTGCCGTTGGGGTAGATGCCCGGCACGTTGTTCGGGTTATTGGCCAGCAATGGCGGCGTGTTGTTCACCGACTTGTCCTGGCCGAAAGTGGCGAAGCTGTAGAGGCGCCACTGATCGTTCAGGCCAATCTCGGCGTTGGCCGCCAGGTTGAATTTATCGCGCCCGGCGCCGCCCCAGCGGGGGTCTTGCACCTGGCCGTTGGCGACATACTGATCGCCAATGTCGGTGGGTTTGTTGTTAAGGGTGTTGAAACTCAAGGTCAGGAAACCGTCCCCCGGCAAGCCCAGGCCGTACCAGCCGTCCGTGCTTTTGCTGAAACCGTCGCCCTGCGCATATTTGCCCAGCTGGGTGTTCACCTGGCCGCCGCTATCACGCTCCTTGAGCACAATGTTGATCACGCCGGCCACCGCATCCGAACCATATTGAGCCGAGGCGCCATCACGCAGCACTTCGACATGGTCGATGCTGCTGATAGGGATCATGTCCAAGTCCACCGGCTGCGCGCCAATGAACGGCACGCCACCGGAGATGTTCACCACCGCCGAGGCATGCCGGCGCTTGCCGTTGATCAGCACCAACGTCTGGTCCGGCGCCAGGCCGCGCAGGGACGCACCCTTGGGGTTCTGCCCACGGGTGGCGCTCTGGTTCTGCGGGAAGTTGAACGACGGCAGCAGTTGAAAGAGTGCCTGGTTGAGGCTGATGGCGCCGGTCTGTTTGAGTTCTTCGGCGTTGATCACGTCCACCGGGGCCGCGCTGGTGAGTGCGGTGGCGTCACTGCGGCGGGTGCCGATGGCGACTACGCGGTCCAGGGTCGGCGCTTGCGCTGCAGTGGTTTGCACCTTGGCATTGCTGGTGGCGTTTGTGCTCGCGCCCTCCTTGATGATGAACGCACCGTCCGGGCTGACCTGGACTTGCAGGCCGGTGCCCTTGAGCGCGGCGTCCACCGCCTGTTGCGCCGACAGCGAACCGTCCACGCGGGCCGAAGAATAGTTGCCCAGTTGCGGCGTGAACGAGATCACCTGGCCGCTTTGGCGGCTGATGTTGAGCAGCACTTCATCCAGCGGGCCAGGTGCGATGTGGTAGACCTGACGCGCCTCTTCGGCGCTGGCGGTAAACGAGAGAAACAGACTGGCCAATGGCACCAGGGCAAAGGTTCTAAGCGGCACACGGTTGAACTGACTCACTTTGGCTCCCCCCAAGGAAACGCGAGAACGCTGCTCCCCGCAGCGCTTACGCCAGTGATGTGCAACGGCGTGGGGAAACCTTGCAGATCGTTTGGTTATGTCTTTAGAACCCACACCGGATCCCGAAGCGCAGACACAACCCCTGTGGGAGGGGGCTTGCTCCCGATTGCGGTGTATCAGTGCCAAATGCATTGGCTGACACTCCGCAATCGGGAGCAAGCCCCCTCCCACATCAGCGCCATCACGCAGCACTGACGGTCACCCACAAACCGGTGCGGCGGGTGATATGGATCGGCAAGGTCTGCGCCAGGGTGTCGAGTATTTGCTGGGGGTTGTCCAGACGGTACAGGCCACTGACACGTAGACCTGCCACGGCGGGATCCAGGCGCAGCACGCCGTTGTGATAGGGGCGCAGTGCGTCGATGACGTCGGACAGCGGGCGGTCACGCACTTGCAGGAAGCCATCGACCCAGGCGGTGGCGCCGGTGGAACTGGCCTGCACCGGTCCGAAGCCTGCGCGGTCGTAGCGCACCTCATGGCCAGCAGCGAGCTGCAGGCGCTCACCGTTCTGGCCGTCGATTTGCACCGCACCATTCAGGGCGACGACTTGGCCCTGCCCTTCGCGCTCGCGCAGCACAAAGCGGTTGCCGTGGGCGCGCAGACGCGCCTGGTCGGTGTAGATCAGAAAGGGCCGAATGCGGTCGCTGGCGACCTTGGCCAGTAACTCTCCTTCGCGCAGGCGCACAAGCCGCCGTTGCGGGTCGAACTGGATATCCGCCGTACTTTGCGCATTGAGCAATAACTCGCTGCCATCCTCCAGCGTCACCGTGCGGCGCTCGCCGGTGCCGGTGCGGATATCCGCCGTGAGTTCCATCAACGGCAAGCCCAGCGGCATGGCCGACAACGCAGCGCCGAGCGCGACACCGCCGCCTGCCAGCGCAACCTGCAACACCTGGCGACGGCTGGACGGCGCGTCCAACGCCTGCTGCAACACCTGGCCACTCACCCCCTGCGCCAGGGGCACCTGGAATACGCCAAGGCGTGCTTCCAACTGTTTACACAGCGCGTCGTGGCGCGGGTCGGCGGCACGCCATTGTGCGTAGCGCTGCCAGTCGCCCGCCGTAGCCTGGCCGGAACGCAGCAGCACGTGCCAACGTGCGGCGCTGTCGATCAGTTCGTCGTTCATTCCAGGCACAGCCGCAGGCAACGGTTGAAGGCACGGTTCATGTAGTCGCTGACCGAGCGCTGGGAAATCCCCAGCTCGGCGGCGATTTCCGGGTAAGTCAGGCCATTGAGCTGGGACAGCAGGAAGGTCGCCTTGACCTTGGCCGGCAAGCCGTCGAGCAACTGGTCAATGGCTTGCAGCGCCTCAAGCATTTGCGCGAGCTCTTGTGCAGACGGTGCAGTTGAAGCTTCGTCGTTATCAAGTGCACTGAGGTAGGCACGCTCCAGATCACGGCGGCGCCACAACTGGTACACCAGGCGCTGGGCAATGGTGGTGAGCAAGGCGCGAGGCTGGCGGATGGGTACCACACCCGGTGCACTCAGGAGCTGGACAAAAGTATCGGCGGCGATGTCTTCGGCATGTGCGCGGGAATCGAGGTGACGGTGCAAGCGGCCGCACAGCCAGGCGTAATGACTGCGGAATAACCCGCCCACGTAATCGCTGTGAGAAGTGTCGGCGCCGGACATAGTGGCTCCATCTGAGTAGGTTGCACGTTATGTCCGGTGTTCCGGTGAAACGATCCTAGCAAGGCTGCTTATTCTTTAATAATACTTAAAAAGTATTTTTATATAACCTTATCTTAGATCCGCATAGCCACTGGCAATGGCCTGTCGCTGGTAGTCCAGCAGCACCCTGTAGTCGTCCTCGCTGGCCGCAAGCACTTCCTGCACGCCCAAGGTTTCAGCGACCTGCGGCAAATCTTCCAGCGCCTGATTCATCGCCAGGCGTATTGCCGTGACCTGTGCATCCTGCAAGCCCCGCGCGCCGATATACGGCAGGGTCGGGCTCGGCGCGCTGTGCGCGACGATTCGTAGCCCTGCCACTTCCTGCGGGGAGAATCGAGCCAGGTAGTCGTAGGTGACACTGTCGATGGCGGCAAGGTCGGCGCGGTCTTCCCGCAGCCAGCGCAGGCTCTCGCGGTGGGCACCACTGATGTCGACAGTGGCGAAGAAACGCCCATCGCGTTGCAACGGTGCCAGGCGCTCACGCAGCAGGTTCATGCCGCTGTTGGAGTCGTGGCCGTTGATCACACCGCGGCTGTTGTAGAAATCCGCCAGGGTGTGGCGAGGGTTATCATCGCGGGTCAGCAGCAGGCTGCAATGTGCGCCGCCACTGCTGTGGGGCAGCTCATAGCGGGGGCGGCCGATCACTCGGACCTGGCCACGCAGTTGGGTCATCAACGGATAGCCGCAGGTTTGCGCCATCAGCAACTGGGGCGCGAGCCATACGCCAGGCAAGTCAAGGTAGTCGGCGTTGAGACGACGCAGCGCCAGGTGCTCGAAGATGCGCGTCAGCCACTGGTCATTGGCCTGCCGGATCGCCTCGGGCGCGACATACATCCGCAGTTCGGCATAGTGCTCACTCATCGTCATCTCTCACGCAAAAGGGTGCCGGGGGCTATCGATGGCCTTGAGGCCATGGCGGCTGATCAACTCACCGTAGCCTTGCACCAGGAAACCACCGCTGCGGGCCACCCATTGATCACGCCGCGCACGGTAGACCGTGGGCAGCAAGTACCAGGGCAGTTTCGGCAAGTCGTGATGCACCAGGTGCAGGTTGTTGTTGAGGAACAGCCAGGTCCACGGCCAGGACGCTTCGTTGAGGACGGTGCGCTGCTCCGGTTGCGGATGCGGGCGGTGTTCATAGTAGGAACGGATCGAGGCCAGGGACAAGGCTGGCACACTGACCAGCAGCAGGTAGTGCCACACCGACAGCGCGCTGTAGTGGGCGATAAAACTCAGCATCAGCACGGTAACGCCGCCGTGGGCCAGCCACATGGGCCAGACCTGGGGCAGGCGTTGGAACTCATGACGGGCCAGCCGGCCAATCGTCAAGGGCGCCGCCAGCAGAAAGCGGCCGAGCACGGTCTTGGTCAGCCAATGCACGCCACGTTCCAATAGCACACTGTTGTCCCATTGCCGCTGGGTGAGGTAGCGGCTTTCCGGGTCGATGCCGGGCAAGGTCAGGTCTTCATCGTTGTGGTGCAGCAGATGGCTGTCGCGATACAGCGTATAGGGATACCACACGGCAAACGGCGCGTACCCGAGAATCTTATTGAACAGCGGCGATCGGGTGGGGTGGCCATGAAGCAGTTCATGTTGCACCGATAGCCACAGCGTCACGAGCGGAATCAGCAGCAGCGTACTCAACCACCGGCCCAGCCAGTGGCTGCCGAACATCACAGCGAACCATCCAGCGTACACGCCGATCAACAACAGCCAGGTCGGCCATTCGGTTCTGACGGTGAAGGTGTTGGCCAGGGCTTCGATTTCCCGGCGTTGGGTCGGATCAAGGTAATGGGCCATAGGCAGCTCGGAGCAGGTGTTTCCTGCTCTGTGCAATAAGCCGCAAAAATCTTGCAGATCATTGGGTGCTGAGCTTAGAAGCAAACCCATCAAGCGCTACAATCGCCGCCCTCGCCCTCTCACTGGTTTGAACATGCTTATCCAATTGCTCGCAGAACCCATGTGGCCGCTGCTGAACAAGTTTTATCGCAGCCACAATTCGTCGATGAAGGCGCTCAAGGGCGGGCGTCTATGGGTGGCGCGCGACAGCGAAATCGTTGCCGGTCTATGCCTGACGCCGGTGGTCGGCGGGCAGTGGCTGACCGGCGTGTTCGTAGACCCGGCGTATCGTGGCCAGGGGTTGGCCGCGAAGCTGATTCTGGAAGCGGTGGCAGCGTGCGAAGGCACCGTGTGGTTGCTGTGTCATCCGGATCTGGAAGGCCTGTACCAACGCATGGGCTTCACCCAGGACACACTGCTGCCGCAGTCCCTCAGCGAACGGCTGGTGCGCTACAAGCGCAACAAGCCGATGATCGCGATGGGCTTGGATCGTGGGTGATGCGTGATCCGTGCGTCCCCGGTCTTGTATCAGGCCGTCAGTCGTCGGCGGCGGGGTCCATATCGGGAAACATCACCTCGATAAAGCCGAATTTGCTGAAGTCGGTAATCCGCGACGGGTACAACCGGCCGATCAGGTGGTCGCATTCGTGCTGCACCACCCGCGCGTGGAACCCATCGGCAAACCGCACAATCGGCTCGCCCTTGGGGTCGAAACCTTCGTAGCGAATCTGTTGGTAACGGTTCACCGCGCCACGCAAGCCTGGCACCGACAGGCAGCCCTCGTAACCCTCTTCCAGCACCGGGCTGAGCGGCGTGATCAACGGGTTGATCAGGATGGTCTGCGGTACCGGCGGCGCGTCCGGGTAGCGTTCACTGGCCTCGAAACCAAAGATCACCAGTTGCAGGTCGACGCCAATCTGCGGCGCGGCAAGGCCGACACCGCCGACGTGTTCCATGGTCTGGAACATGTCGTCGATCAGTTGCCACAGCTCGGGGCTGTCGAACATTTCCGGTGGCACCGGTGGCGCGATACGCAGCAGGCGCTCGTCGCCCATTTTCAGGATTTCACGGATCATCGATCAGACTTCGTCGGTAGTGGGTTTGGAATGGTCCCGGCCCAGGCCTGAGACGTGGCGTTTTTCATCCGTGCCGGCGGGTTCGTCGAACTGCTTTTCGCCGGGGTCCTTGCCTTCGGCCGACATGTGCTCGATCACCGCATTCATCTCCGCCCCCAGCAACAGCACGGCGGCAGAAATGTAGAAGTACAGGAGCAGCACGATAATCGCACCGATACTGCCGTACATGGCGTTGTAGTCGGCGAAGGTTTTCACGTAATAGCCGAAGCCCAGGGAAGCGACGATCCAGACCACCACGGCCAGCACCGAGCCCGGTGTGATGAAGCGGAATTTCTGCTGTACATCGGGCATCACGTAGTACATGAGGGCCACGGCGAACATCAGCAGGATCACGATCACCGGCCAACGCAGGATGGTCCACAGGGTGACCACGAACTCTTCCATGCCGATCTGCCCGGCGAGCCATTCCATCACTTGCGGGCCCAGCACCATCAACGCGGCGGCGGCGAGGAGCATGCCGGCGATACCGATGGTGTAGAAAACCGACAGGGGAAAACGCTTCCAGATCGGCCGGCCTTCAACGACATCGTAGGCGGCGTTCATCGCGCTCATCATCAGGCGCACACCGGCGGAGGCGGTCCACAAGGCGATCACGATACCCACCGAGAGCAAGCCACCCTTGGACTGCTGCAACTGGTCGATCACCGGGTTGACTTGCTCCAGCGCCTGCGGCGGCAACACCAGTTCCGACTGCAGGCGCAGCCAACTGAAAAAGTCCGGCAGGTGCAGGAAACCAATCAGGGCGATCAGGAACAGCAGGAAGGGGAACAACGAAAACAGCATCTGGTAGGCCAGTGCCGAGGCGTAGGTGGGCATTTCGTCATCGACGAATTCCGTGACGGTGCGCACCAGCACTTTATGGAGCTTGAGACCGTTCAGTACCGGAAAAATCATAGCGTCTCCTTTCGCCGCAAAAGGTTGAGTTCGTGGGCGACTCAGGGGCCGTTTTCTACATCAAGGTAGCCCATTTGGCGACCTTGAAACAATTTCGAAACTTTAACCGCAGCACATGACACAAAAACGGCCATCCGTAGATGGCCGTCGAGCTGCGCAAAACCAGCCTGCGACTCAAGACTACTTGGTCGCTTTTTTCACCGCATCCTTGGTATCACCGACTGCCTTTTCGACCTGGCCTTTCTTTTCCTGCACGACGCCTTCGGCGCGCAGTTTGTCGTTGCCAGTGAACTTGCCGACGCCTTGCTTGATGTTGCCGACGAGCTCGTCTTTCAAACCTTTTGCCTTGTCCGATGTACTGCTCATGGTATCTCTCCGAAGAACAATCAGGTGTTTTGGGCATTGCAAGAAGATGGACCCGAAGCGGTACGGCAGAGTTTCAATTATTTTTTCGGTGCGCATTTCATCGAAAGCGGCAGGTTTGGCTTTATGTTTTGCGGCCAACCCCTGAGAATGCCCGGCACATTCAGGCTATAACGCTGAATAACAGATCCCGTAGGAAGGTTATGAAACTCAATAAAGCACAGGCCATCGCCCGCCGAAACACCGAACTGGGCGGTGCCGTACTCGGCGTCAACAACTGCCACTTCACCGACCTGGACCGCAAGCGCAACATCTGGTGGTTCGACCTGCCGGTAGGCCGCATTGCCGTGGGCCAGTACGAGTGGATTCACCTGCTGATGCACAACGCCGAGAGCGACCAGTTGCTGCACCTGAAGGTGCCGACGGTATTCCTGCGCGAAAATCTCGAAGGGCTGGTGGTGCGCAACGCCGGCAAGCGCAAGCCGGAGATCACCCTTGAGCTGAGCGCCGACAAGGATTCGTTCCTCAAGGACGTACGCCCGGCGGGTGCGGGGTTGAGTTTCGCGCAGTTCGCCCTGTAGACACCGGATTAAAATGCGTGGGGCTTGCTCCCGATAGCAGTGTGTAAGTCAGCACATCAGGTACTGAGCCACCGCTATCGGGAGCAAGCCCCCTTCCACCTTACTTCTTCAGGCCGAGCTTCTTCAGCTCTTCATCGCGCAATTCACGGCGCAGGATCTTGCCCACGTTGGTGGTCGGCAACGCATCGCGGAACTCGACGGCCTTGGGCACCTTGTAGCCGGTGACGTTGGCGCGCATATGCTCCATCACCTGGTCCTTGGTCAGGGTGGCCCCTGGCTTGACCACGATGAAGATCTTGATGTGTTCCCCGGACTTCTCGTCCGGCACGCCGATGGCCGCGCATTGCAGCACGCCCGGCAGGGCTGCCAGCACGTCTTCCAGCTCATTGGGGTAGACGTTGAAACCGGAGACCAGAATCATGTCCTTCTTGCGGTCCACAATGCGCATGTAGCCGTCCGGCTGGATGATCGCGATGTCACCGGTCTTCAGCCAGCCTTCGCTGTCGAGGATCTCGGCGGTGGCGTCTTCGCGCTGCCAATACCCCTTCATCACCTGCGGGCCTTTGATGCACAGCTCGCCGGTTTCGCCCAGCGGCAACTCGGCGCCGTCGTCGGCGATGACTTTGCATACCGTCGACGGTACCGGAATACCGATGGTCCCGATCTGAATGCTCTGGCTCGGGTTGACCGTGGCCACCGGGCTGGTTTCGGTCATGCCATAGCCTTCGCAGATGTTGCAGCCGGTGACGGCCTTCCAACGTTCGGCGGCGGCTAGCTGCAAGGCCATGCCGCCCGACAGGGTGACTTTGAGTGCAGAGAAGTCCAGCTTGCGGAAGCCTTCGTTATTGCACAGCGCCACGAACAAGGTATTCAGCCCGACAAAACCGCTGAACTTCCACTTCGACAGTTCCTTGACCATCGCCGGCAGGTCGCGTGGGTTGCTGATCAGGATGTTGTGGTTGCCGATCAACATCATCGCCATGCAATGAAAGGTGAACGCGTAGATGTGGTACAGCGGCAACGGCGTGATCAGGATCTCGCAACCCTCGTTGAGGTTGGAGCCCATCAGCGCCTTGCACTGCAGCATGTTGGCGACCAGGTTACGATGGGTCAGCATCGCGCCCTTGGCCACGCCGGTGGTGCCGCCGGTGTACTGCAGAACGGCCACATCGCCACTGGCCGGGCTGACGTCGTTGACCGGTTGCCCCTGCCCCTTGGCCAGCACGTCGTTGAACTTGATCGCCTTGGGCAAGTGATAGGCCGGGACCATTTTCTTCACGTACTTGATGACGCTGTTGATCAGCAGGCGCTTGAACGGCGACAACAGGTCAGCGACTTCAGTGACGATCACGTGCTTGACGGAGGTCTTGGGTACGACCTTTTCCGCCAGGTGCGCCATGTTGGCCAGGCAGACCAGGGCCTTGGCCCCGGAATCATTGAATTGGTGTTCCATTTCCCGCGCGGTGTACAGCGGGTTGGTGTTGACCACGATCAGGCCGGCGCGGATGGCGCCGAATACCGCGACCGGGTATTGCAGGACGTTGGGCAGTTGCACGGCGATTCGGTCGCCAGGCTTCAAGTCGGTGTGCTGTTGCAGGTAGGCGGCAAAGGCGCCGGACAATTCGTACAGTTCACCGTAGGTGATCGTCTTGCCCAGGTTGCTGAAAGCCGGTTTGTTGGCGAAGCGCTGGCAGGACTGTTTCAGTACCGCCTGAATATTCTGATACTCGTCTGGATTGATTTGTGCAGCAATCCCGGCGGGGTACTTATCCTTCCAAAAGTCTTCGTTCATGGAAGCCCACTCCTCAGCGACGCGAATTCATCATCGCATTTGATGCGATTATTATTGGTGTATGTTTTTTTAGGTGAGTCTGGCGCTTTCAAGCAGGCCGAGAAGTCACAAAGCGCGCCGAGAGTAGCAGCTTTGCCAAGGGCCGCCTAGAGCCAAAAGAGAGCCCTACAGTCATAAACACGACTGTCCTACAATATTTGGTCACACTTAAAACATTGACCGCACGTACCAGAGAAACGCTCTGGAATAGGCTTTTCAGGGCAAAAAAACAATCTGGGAGGGGGCTTGCTGTGGCGAGGGAGCTTGCTCCCGTTGACTGCGCAGCAGTCTCCGGCTGTATGGAGCCGCTTCGCCCCCCAGCGCAAGCAAGCTTGCTCGCCACAGCAAGCCCCCTCCCACATAGAGCTCATGTCAAATCAGGCGATATCGCGAAGCTCGCGCCGCAAGATCTTGCCCACCGGCGTCATCGGCAACGAGTCGCGCAGCACGATATGCTTGGGCACCTTGTACCCCGTGAAGTTGTTCTTGCAGTACGCCTTCAGCTCTTCAAGGCTAACCCCCTGGGCACGTGCCACCACGAACAGTTTCACGGCCTCCCCGGTACGCTCATCCGGCACGCCGATCACCGCACAGTTGGCCACCGCAGGGTGCGCCATCACCACGTCTTCGATCTCGTTGGGGTAGACGTTGAAACCCGAGACGATAATCAGGTCTTTCTTGCGGTCGACAATGCTGACGAAGCCATCGGTATCGATCACCGCAATGTCGCCGGTCTTGAGCCAGCCCTCGGCGTCCAGAGTCTCGGCGGTGGCCACCGGCTGTTGCCAGTAACCTTTCATGACCTGCGGGCCCTTGATGCACAACTCGCCCCGCTCGCCCAAGGGCAACTCATGGCCGTCATCGTCTATGACCTTCATGGCGGTGCCCGGCACCGGGATCCCCACGGTGCCCAGCCGCGAAAGGCTGCCGTAAGGGTTGGTGCTCGCCACGGGTGAGGTTTCGGTCAGGCCGTAACCTTCGCCGATGGAGCACCCGGTGAGCGCCTTCCAGCGCTCGGCCGTGGCCTTGACCAGGGCGGTGCCGCCGGAGTTGGTGATCTTCAGGTGGGAGAAGTCCAGAGTCTTGAAATCCGGGTGGTCCATCAACGCGACAAACAGCGTGTTGAGCCCCAGCAGGCAGGAGAATCGCCACTTCTTCAATTCCTTGATGAAGCCGCCGATATCCCGCGGGTTGGTGATCAACACGTTGTGGTTGCCGGTCACCATCATGCACATGCAGTTCGCCGTGAAGGCATAGATATGGTAGAGCGGCAGCGGCGCGATCATCACTTCCTGCCCTTCCTTCACCAGCGGCTGCCCGTCATCGGTGACCTGGGACATGCAGGCCCGCACCTGTTGCATGTTCGCCACCAGGTTGCCGTGGGTGAGCATCGCGCCCTTGGCCAGGCCGGTGGTGCCGCCGGTGTATTGCAGCACCGCGATGTCATCCAGGCTCACCGGGTGGCGCGTCACGCCCAGGCCCGCGCCCATGCGCAAAGCGCGCTTGAAGGACACGGCCCGAGGCAGGTTGTAGGCCGGGACCATCTTCTTGACCTTATCGACCACGGTATTGACCAGCCAGCCTTTGGCGGCGGGCATGAAGTCGCCCATTCTGGCTTCAATCAGGTAATCGATCTCGGTGTCGCTGCACACCTCCTGCACGCGCGAGCCGAACAGGTTGAGGTAGACCAGCGCACGCACGCCGGCATCCTTGAACTGGTGGCGCATCTCGCGTGGGGTGTACAACGGGTTGGTGTTGACCACGATCAGCCCGGCGCGCAATGCACCGAACACAGCGATGGGGTAATGCAGCACGTTGGGCATCTGCACCGCGATGCGCTCGCCCGGCTTGAGGTCGGTATGCTGCTGCAGGTAACCGGCGAACGCCGCGCTCTGGCGCTCAAGCTCGGCGTAGGTCAGGGTAATGCCCATGTTGCTGAATGCCGGACGGTCGGCAAAGGCCTTGCAGGAACGCTCGAAGACTTCGATCACCGACTTGTAGCTGGTGAGGTCGATATCATTGGAAACGCCCGCCGCGCGTTTGTCATTCCAGAAATCAGGTTGCATTATTCTTGTCCCCTTACCTGAGTATGTCCGGCCGCTGTAGCGATCACTGCAGTGATGAAAAAGCAGGCTGCTATAAAAAGCGGAGCTTTGGGGACGTTAGCAGCTATGGCCAACCAGGCAAATACGCCAAACCGTTTCATTGATTGTATGAATCTTGTCTCTGAGGCGTAGGCAGATGTCCGGCCCTCGGCGAATGAGCTATACATTGCATCGACTCCGAGCAAAGGAAGCGCCATGAACCACTGCACCTTCTGGCTGACCGCGAATGACCACAGCCGCCTGTACGTCAATCAATGGCTGCCGGACGGCCCTACCCGGGCCATCATCATGCTGTCCCATGGCATGGCCGAGCACAGTGGTCGCTACGCACGCCTGGCCCAGGCCCTGTGTGCAGCCGGTTACGGGGTGTATGCGCCGGACCAGCGCGGCCATGGCCGTACGGCGGATGAAGGCACCCTGGGGTTGTACGCCGAGCATGACGGCTGGAACAAAGTCGTCGGCGATCTGGCCAGCCTCAACCAGCACATCGCCCTTCAACAGCCGGGGCTGCCGATCATTCTGCTGGGCCACAGCATGGGCAGCTATATCGCCCAGGCCTACCTGTTGCACCACAGCGCCAGCCTGGATGGGGCGATTCTCAGCGGGTCGAATTTCCAGCCCGTGGCGTTGTACCGTGCCGCCAGGGTGATCGCACGCATCGAGCGCGCGCGCCAGGGTTTGCGCGGGCGCAGCGCACTGATCGACTTTTTATCGTTCGGCTCATTCAACAAGGCATTCAAGCCCAACCGTACGGCGTTTGACTGGCTCAGCCGTGATCCGGATGAAGTGGACAAGTACGTCAACGACCCGCTGTGCGGTTTCCGTTGCACCAACCAATTGTGGGTCGACCTGCTGGGCGGCTTGCAGCAAATCAGCAAAGCGTCCAATCTCGCCCAGATCGATCCGGGCCTGCCGATTCTGGTAATAGGTGGCGAATGTGATCCGGTGAGTGAGGGCAAGCGTCTCAAAAGCCTGGCCCATGCCCTGCGTGAGGCCGGCTGCCAGCACCTGCAATTGAATATCTACCCGCAGGCGCGTCACGAAGTATTCAATGAAACCAACCGCGATGAAGTCACTGCGGATGTGCTGACGTGGCTCGAACAGGCGCTGACTTTACGCCGGCCGACCCGCTGCGAGTAACTTCTTGATAAGTCGTTTAAAATCAGCCAATTAATTTACCGATTAGCCACAGGATGCACCCCTAGATGACCCAGGTTACCAACACCCCGTACGAAGCCCTCGAAGTCGGCCAGACCGCCAGCTACAGCAAGACCGTCGAAGAGCGGGATATCCAGTTGTTCGCCGCGATGTCCGGCGATCACAACCCGGTGCACCTGGATGCCGAGTACGCCAAGGCCACCATGTTCAAGGAGCGCATTGCCCACGGCATGTTCAGCGGCGCCCTGATCAGCGCGGCGGTAGCCTGTGAGTTGCCTGGGCCGGGCACCATCTATATCGGCCAGCAGATGAGCTTCCAGAAACCGGTGAAAATCGGCGACACCCTGACCGTACGCCTGGAAATCCTCGAGAAACTGCCGAAATTTCGTGTACGTATCGCCACCCGCGTGTTCAACCAGAACGATGAGTTGGTAGTGGACGGCGAGGCGGAAATTCTTGCACCGCGCAAGCAACAGGTCGTGACCCTGACAGCGCTGCCGCCGATCAGCATCGGCTGACAAGCCCGCCCCTACACAGGCTTGCTACCAATAAAAAAGGGTCAGTCACCCGATAAAGTGACTGACCCTCTTTTATTGGGGGAGCAAGCCCCCAGCAGCACTTACGACTGGGCGCGAGCCTGGTTACGCAGGGCTTTTACCTGGTCGTGGTTGCGCTGTACGCCGTGGTACTGACGCTCAACCAGGTCACGAATACCCAGCAGGTTGTGCTTGTTGATCTTCTCGATCGCTTCCCGGTAAGCCTTGAGGGCATGGTCTTCACCGCGCTCGGCTTCATTGAGCACCGCTTCCTCATCTTTACCGGTCACCATCGACTTCACGTCGACCCAACCACGGTGCAGTGCACCGGCTACGCTGCCGGAGTTTTCCGGATCGCCGCCCAGCGCACGCACGGCGGTTTTCAGTTCTTCAGCGGCTGTACCGCAATCGACGGAACGCTTGGCGAACAATGCCTTGAGTTCTGGGTGCTTGATGTCTTCAGCGCACTCCTTGAAACCTTTTTGACCGTCGATACTGGTTTCGATCAGGTCATTGAGTACGGAGATCGATTCTTTATTGATGTCAGTCATTTTTCAATTCCTTGGGCAGGTTTAAAGAAGCTTGTTTAAAGCTTGCATGAGGTATTGCAGCGCCCGTGCCAAGTTTTTCAATAAAAAATTTTGTTTAATTTTCAATTAGTTACGAAATATTGAACTATCTGTATGGACGTTATTTGCATGATCTGTCATTTGGCCTTCATGCAAAATACCTGTATTTTTCAGGCTCTCCCCTCAATCGCTTGATGCTCATGAACCCGGAAAAACTCGAACTGCTGATCACCCGCGAAATGCCTTTTGGCAAATACAAGGGACGGATCATTGCCGACCTGCCGGGGCCCTACCTCAACTGGTTCGCCCGCGAAGGTTTCCCCCATGGCGAGCTGGGTGGCTTACTGGCATTGATGCAGGAAATCGACCACAACGGTCTGTCCGACCTACTCGAACCGCTACGCGTGAAACACGGTAAACCCGCCCCTCGCCATTAGAGCCTTGCCATGCCACGGAATGCGCACAACGAACATCACTGGTACACCATCGCCCAGCGCTATGAGCTGGAACCCGGTCCGATCAATCTGGAAAACGGTTACTTCGGGCGCATGAGCCGTGCGGTGCGTACGCAATACCTGGAGCACGTCGCCTTTATCAATCGCAGTAACTCGGTACATGTTCGCCAGCAGTTCGAACAAGGCGAAAACGTCGAGATACGCCGCCAACTGGCCGGGCTGATCGATGCCGAACCTGAATCCATCGCCTTCACGCGCAACGCCACCGAGGCCTTGCAGTCGCTGATCCGCAACTACAATCGCCTGCAGCCGGGCGATCAGGTGCTGATCAGCGACCTGGAGTACGACACGGTCAAGGGCGCCATGCGGTGGTTGGCGGGTTATCGCGGCGTGGACGTGATCGAGGTGTCCCACACCCACCCGGCCAGTTTCGACAGCCTGCTACAGACCTATCGCGAGACCTTCAGCCGGTACCCGCGTTTAAAGCTGATGGCGCTGACCCACGTTACCCACCGCACCGGCCTGGTCATGCCCGTTGCGGCGATCGCCAAGGCTGCACGCGAGCAAGGCATCGACGTGATCCTCGACGGGGCCCACGCGCTGGGCCAGATCGAGTTCAACCTGGCCGAGCTGGGCATCCAGTTCGCCGGCTTCAACCTGCACAAATGGATCGGCGCACCGCTGACGTTGGGGTTTCTCTACATCGCTCCCGAGCGCCTGGCGGATATCGACCCGGACATGGGCGAATTCCATTACCCCAGCACGGATGTACGCGCACGCACGCCCTACAGCACGCCGAACTTTCCGGCACTGATGACGCTGCCGCTGGTGCTTGAAGAACATCGCGACCTGGGTGGCGCCGCCGCCAAGGGTGCGCGCGTTAATTACCTGCGGGATCTGTGGGTGAGCCGGGTGCGGCCATTGCCGGGGATTGAAGTGCTGACGCCGGATGATCCGCGGCTGTATTGCGGGATCACGGCATTCAAGTTCATAGGGCGGGACCAGCAGGTGATGGCGGACCGCTTGCTCAAGGATTACGGCCTGTTCACCACGACTCGCGTCGGCGCTGCGTTTGGCACCTGCATACGCGTGACGCCCGGCCTGGCGACCTCGGCGGCGGACATCGATGCCTTGGTCGACGCCATTACCGAACTGAGCACAGATTAAAAATGTGGGGTTGGCAGCAGGTTTTTCAGGCAAAAAAAAGCGGCACACCGACCAAGTGCACCGCAAAAATGCCGTTAAGCACAGCAACAACGATTCAGTAAAAGCGCATCAATCCAGCAGCGCCAGCGCTTGCGCGGTAACTTCCTGGATGCGGGCCCAGTCGCCGTTCTTGACCCACTCAGGGTCCAGCATCCAGCTACCGCCCACGCACATCACGTTTTTCAACGCCATGTAGTTTTTGATGTTGGCCGGGCCAACACCGCCGGTCGGGCAGAATTTCACTTCGCCGAACGGGCCACCGAGGGCCTTGATCGCGGCAACGCCACCGCTGACTTCGGCGGGGAACAGCTTGAAGCGGCGATAGCCCAGGCCATAGCCTTCCATGATGCCGGAGGCGTTGCTGATGCCTGGCAGCAGCGGGATCGGGCTGTGCACCGAGGCTTCCAGCAGGTCACGGGTAATGCCGGGGGTGACGATAAATTGCGAACCGGCCACCTCGGCCGCTTCGAGCATATGACGGTCGAGCACGGTGCCGGCACCGGTGCACAGTTCCGGGCGTTGCTCGCGCAAGACCTGAATGGCCTTGAGGCCGAACTCGGAGCGCAAGGTCACTTCCAATGCGGTCAAACCACCGGCTGCCAGGGCATCGGCCAGCGGCAGGATGTCCTGTTCGCGGGCGATGGTGATCACCGGCAGAATCCGCGCCTTGGCGCAGAGGCTGTCGATCAGGGCAACTTTATCCGCCATGGATACGGTCGGTTGAGGGCTGTTCATAGCGGCTGATCCTTGGCTCATGGGCACCAGTAAATCTCTAGAGTGGGTTGCAAAAACGCGCGAATCGGCATGGCAGCAACGTCATCACTGGCCAGCGCGGCGCTCAAGGTGGTCAATTTCGAACTGCCGGCAATCGACAGTACGGTGTAGTTCGCCGTGGACAGCAAGGCGCGACTCATGGTCAGGCGCTGGTGCGGCACGGTCGGCGCCAACATCGGCCAGCAACGGCGGGTACCGTTGGGTTGCAGGGCGTCGCTCAGGTTCGGGCTGTTGGGAAACAGCGACGCGGTGTGGCCGTCATCGCCCATGCCCAGCACCAGCACATCAATGGCTGGCAACTCGCCCAGCAAGCGATCGGCCTGCAAGGCTGCCTCTTCAAGATTGGCCGCGGCGCTGTACAGGCTCAGGAACCTGGCCTTGGCCGCCGGGCCTTGCAGCAAGTGCTGCTTCAACAGGCCGGCGTTGCTGTCGGCATGCTCCACCGGCACCCAGCGCTCATCGGCCAGGGTGACGGTGACCTTCGACCAGTCCAGGCCCTGCTTGGCCAGGCTCTGGAAGAACGCCACGGGGCTGCGGCCGCCGGACACGACCAGGGTCGCATCACCACGGGCACTGATGGCCGCGCGCAGCTGTTCGGCCACGTCGTTGGCCAGGCCATCCGCCAGCAAGGCGGCTGTGCGGTACTCATGGGCCGTCACGCCCTGAGGCAGTTTCAGTTCAGATATCGCCATACCACGACCTCCCATCCCGCGTGATCAGTGCAATCGAGCTCATCGGCCCCCAGGACCCCGCCGCATACGGCTTGGGCGCATCACCGGACTTCTTCCACCCGGCGATCAACTGGTCACACCACTTCCACGCGGCTTCGATTTCATCTTTGCGGACAAACAGGTTCTGATTGCCGCGCATCACTTCCAGCAACAACCGCTCGTAGGCATCGGGAATGCGTGCGCTGCGATAGGTGTCGGAAAAATTCAATTGCAGCGGGCCACTGCGCAGTTGCATGCCCTTGTCCAGGCCCTGCTCCTTGGTCATCACACGCAAGGAAATACCTTCGTCCGGCTGCAGGCGGATGATCAGTTTGTTGCTGATCTGAAGGCGCTGCTCGGGAGCGAAGATGTAGTGCGACGGTTCCTTGAAGTGGATGACGATCTGCGACAGCTTTTGCGGCATGCGCTTGCCGGTACGCAGGTAGAACGGCACGCCGGCCCAACGCCAGTTACGGATATCGGCCCGCAGGGCGACGAAGGTCTCGGTGTCGCTCTGGGTGTTGGAATTCTCTTCTTCCAGGTAACCCGGCACCGGCTTGCCGGCGCTGTAGCCGGCGATGTACTGGCCGCGCACCACTTGGGTGGTCAAGCCATCCGGGCTGATCGGTGCCAGCGCCTTGAGCACCTTGACCTTCTCGTCTCGAATACTGTCGGCGGACAGGTCGGCCGGTGGGTCCATGGCGATCAGGCAAAGCAGCTGCAGCAAGTGATTCTGGATCATGTCCCGCAGTTGGCCGGCCTTGTCGAAGTAACCCCAACGGCCTTCGATACCAACCTGCTCGGCCACGGTGATTTCCACGTGGGAAATGTAGTTCTGGTTCCACTGGGTTTCGAACAGGCTGTTGGCAAACCGCAGTGCGATCAGGTTCTGGACGGTTTCCTTGCCCAGGTAGTGGTCGATGCGATACGTGCGGTTTTCCGGGAAAAACTGCGCCACGGCGTCGTTGACCTTGCGCGAGGATTCCAGGTCGGAGCCGATGGGCTTTTCCAGGACCACCCGGGTATTTTCCGCCAGGCCGACCTTGGCCAGGTTTTCGCAGATAGCGCCATATACCGCCGCCGGTGTGGCGAAGTAGGCGATCAGTCGTTGCTCGCCTCCGACTTTTTCAGCGAGGGCGACGTAGTCGTCAGCCTGCATGAAATCGACATGGACATAGACCAGGCGCGCCAGGAAGCGCTGGGCCACGGTCTCGTCCATTTCCTTGCCGACGTAGTTGCGCAGTTCTTTTTCGATGTGGGCCAGGTGCTGTTGCTCGGACCCGGCTTCACGGGCCAGGGCCAGGATGCGCGTGTCGTCGTGCAAGAGCCCGGCGCCATCGAGTTGATAGAGGGCAGGAAATAACTTGCGCAGCGCCAGATCACCCAAGGCGCCAAACAGGGCAAAGGTGCAGGGTTCTACGGTTATCGAAGGCATGATGTTTGTTCTTTTATCAAGTTAAGCTACAAATACCTTTTTTCAAGGCATCACTCAAGGAAAAATGTAGTAATAACCACAACATTTTCCCAAAATACGCATTCCGAGTGGTGGTGTTCAGCTACCCTCAGTAGGATAGGCCACCTCAAAGGGCCGCTCGTCGATTGGTTGCTGCCCTTAATATTTGCATCGTCGCCCGAAGGAAAGACTGAATGGACCGCGTGCGAAATCTTCTGGAACAGATCCAGAACCGCCTCGAAGAATTAAACAAGGCCGAGCGCAAAGTCGCTGAAGTCATCCTGCTTAACCCGCAGCAGGCCACTCGCTTCTCGATCGCCGCCCTCGCCCAGGCCGCCTCGGTCAGTGAGCCGACGGTCAACCGTTTCTGCCGTTCGTTCGGTGTCAGCGGTTACCCTGAACTGAAATTGCAGTTGGCGCAAAGCCTGGCCAGTGGCGCGGCCTATGTCAGCCGCGCAGTGGAGGCCGATGATAACCCTGAGGCGTATACCCAGAAGATCTTCGGCAGCGCCATTGCCTCCCTGGACAGCGCCTGCCAGGCCCTGGACCCGGCCCTGATCAGCAAGGCCGTGGATTTGCTGATCCAGGCGCGGCAGATCCACTTCTTCGGCCTGGGCGCCTCGGCTCCGGTGGCCATGGACGCGCTGCACAAGTTTTTCCGCTTCAACCTGGCGGTGACCGCGCATGCCGACGTGCTGATGCAGCGCATGATCGCTTCGGTGGCCCATACGGGCGAGCTGTTCGTAATCATTTCCTACACCGGGCGTACCCGCGAGCTGGTGGAAGTGGCGCGTATCGCACGCAGCAATGGTGCTTCGGTGCTGGGCGTGACTGCCGAAAACTCACCGCTGGCCAAGGCCAGCACCGTGAGTCTTAACATTCCGCTGCCGGAAGACACCGACATCTACATGCCGATGACGTCGCGGATCATCCAACTGACGGTACTGGATGTGCTGGCGACCGGCATGACCTTGCGTCGCGGGGTGGATTTCCAGCCGCATCTGCGCAAGATCAAAGAGAGCTTGAATGACAGCCGGTATCCGGTGGGCGACGAATTCAACTAGCCACTGATCGTTCCCACGCTCCGCGTGGGAACGCCACTCTGGACGCTCTGCGTCCGCTGCTGAAAGTCGTGACGCGGAGCGTCACTGGATGCATTCCCACGCGGAGCGTGGGAACGATCTAAAGCCCACACAGACATCTGATCGTTCCCACGCTCGGCGTGGGAACGCCGCCCTGGACGCTCTGCGTCCGCTGCTGGAAGTCGTGACGCGGAGCGTCACTGGATGCATTCCCACGCGGAGCGTGGGAACGATCTAAAGCCCACACATGACACCTGATCGTTCCCACGCTCTGCGTGGGAACGCCGCCCTGGACGCTCTGCGTCCGCTGCTGGAAGTCGTGACGCGGAGCGTCACTGGATGCATTCCCACGCGGAGCGTGGGAACGATCTAAAACCCACACACGACATCTGATCGTTCCCACGCTCTGCGTGGGAACGCCGCCCTGGACGCTCTGCGTCCGCTGCTGGAAGTCGTGACGCGGAGCGTCACTGGATGCATTCCCACGCGGAGCGTGGGAACGATCTAAGCTCCGGCTCTGGCCTGCAAGCTGAGATGCGCCCTCTCCCCCGGCGCCAGGCTGGCTCCGGCCATTGCCGACTCCACGCACACAAACCCCGACGCCTCATTGAAACTCACGCCCAGCAACGGTCGGCTCCCCGGATGCCACACCACGGTGTCCGCGCTGTCGCCGGTGTCGATACACAGTTCGCGCTGCCAGGCATGGTCTTTGAGATGCAATTCGCCCTCATGCTGGAACACCCGCTGGCAGCCACCGTCCACTCGCAACTCACCTTCCTGCTGGCAGACCTGACGGTTGAGCTGGTCATAACCTTGCGCCCCATCGAGCCCAGACAGCGCTACCTCATCAACGTGACCAATACGCCAGTAAGCGTGCAAAGCATGGCTCAACTGACAAGGGAGTTCGTCCTGATGTTCAGTGCTCAGGCGCAATTCCAGGGTTTCGCCCAGGTGCGCATGCAGGTCGACCTGCCAGTCGCACAGGCGTAATTGCCAGTGCAGACGCACACCATCGTCGTCGCTGCTGCTGTCGAGCAGCTTCCAGTCGATCAGCCGCGCCCAGCCATGGGACGGCCATGCGTTTTCACTTGGATGGCGGCCATACCAGGGCCAGCACACCGGCACACCACCACGAATGGCCCCCACCTGTGGCCACTTGGCTGCACACCACAACCAGGGTTTCTGGCCGTGCGGCTGGAAATGCAACAGTTGCGCCCCCTGGCGACTGAACACCGCCTGGCACAGCGGATGATCGATCACCAATACGTCGCGCATCTGAAAGCGCTCCCAGGCGAATACCGGACGCTCGCGCAGGGATTTGAAAAAGCGTTGCAGCGGATGCTCATGCATGTGCCACGGTCCTGAAGATCATCACAGTGCGCCCCAAAAAAAGCGGGTAGCCATGGCTACCCGCAAAATGCGCACAGAGAGAAGGAGCTTATCGCAACAGCGTTAGAACGTAGACTGAATTTTCAGGCCCGCTACCAACGCGTTGTCGACCTGGTCGACGCCACCTGGGTTCTTGATGTATTGCAGGTTAGGACGCACGGTCAGCCAGTTGGTGACGTGGATGCCGTAGTTGAGCTCGACGTTGTACTCGGTGTTACGCAGAGGCGCGTAACCCGCCTGGCTGTAGTCGGTGTAACCACCCGCCTCATTGAGCAACTCGGAGTTTTTCTTCACATCACTGTTGGCGTGGATACGGGAAATACCAATACCGACGTCATCTTTGGCACGGGCATCAAATGGCCCTTTGTACACCAGCATCAGCGACTGGTAGTTATCGACCAGGTTGGTGTCTTTATCATGGAAGGTCGCGTTGGCGGCAATGTTCAAGCCGCGCGAAGCATCACCGTTATGCGTGGTGAGTTGCTGTTGCGCAACGAACCAGTAACCGGTTTTGCTGCTGCGCAGACGGTAGGCTGCACCGGTGGTGGCCGCATCGTTACCATTGACGTCTTCACGTACATCGCTGGCGTCGGCCGCGCTCTTGTAGTAACCCACACGGTATTCGCCCGGCAGGTTGTTAACCTTCGGCGACCAGACCAATTCCACCGGAATCACAGTACCCTTGGTACCGCTGCCGCTGAGCTTGAAGCCGTTACCGTGCTCCAACTGCGACGGGTTCTGGTTGTACGCACCGATTTGCGCATACAGCTCTGGCGTGATGTTGTACTTCAAGCGGATAGCGGCCTGGGCCACCGGCCAGTTGTACCAGGTGTTGACGTAGTTACCCACTTGCGAGCCGCAGAACGACAGGTTCTGGAAGTCGCATGGGAAGGTGTTGAAGTCTTCGCCTTCGCCGAAGTAGCCGAGTTTCACGTCCAGCTTGTTGTCGAACATCTGGTGCTGGATCCAGAACTGGGTCAGACGCACCATGTGGCCACGGCCATAGACTTCCATGGACGAGCTCAGCGTGCCGGCACGCGGGTCGCCGATACGGTCGTTGGAGATGTTCTGGCCATTACGGTTGGTCAACTGGATCTTGGCCTGGGTGTTGTCCCAGCCCCACAGTTTCTGCAGGTCCAGCGCCACGCCCAGACCGAACTGGTCGGAGTAACGGCCAGTCTTGTCGTCGTTGTAGCCGCCATGCAGGTTGGCGCCCATTTCACCCACGTAGTCAGCCTTGATGTCGATACCTTGCTCGATCAGCTTGGTCCGCTCGCCGCCCCAATCACCGGTCATCCACTTGGAGTCGGCACTGAATGCATCGGCCGCCATCGCATTGGCGGACAGTACAAGGGCTGCTGCTGCTGACAGTTGGCAGATCAGCCGGGTGTTGTTGTGTTGCTTTTTCATCCCTACATCCTCGTCTTTATTGTTATTAAACTGTTTTTATCTAACGCGGGTTACATTTTTTATCTAAAACAACAAGTTATAGACTCAACGACCTTTGAATTGGGCCACGTTGCCGGTGTGCCCGAGGGCAGGCGATGCGGCAGCAATGCCCAGACGCTCGCCAGTGTTGGCGTCGAACAACAGGACCTTGGCCGGATCGAATTGCAGGGTCAGGGTCTCACCGACCTGGGGCGCCACGTCGGGTGCCAGGCGGCAGCAGACCTTGGTGTCGTTGAGTTGCACGAACACCAAGGTGTCCGGGCCGGTCGGTTCGGTGACCTGGACTTCGGCACGAATGCTCGACGCGCTGTCGCCCTCGCCGTTGGCCAACATGATTTGCTCCGGGCGCAGGCCCAGGATCACGTCGCGGTCTTCAAGGCCGGCATCCGACACATTGAGCGCCAACTCGCAGCGGGCCTGGCCGCTATCGAGCAGCGCCACCAGGCGACCGTCCTTGCGCTGCAAGCGCAGCGGTACGAAGTTCATCGGCGGCGAACCGATAAAGCTCGCGACGAACTGGTTGGCCGGGTCGTTATAAATCTCTTTCGGCGTACCGAACTGCTGGATGATGCCGTCCTTCATCACCGCCACTTTGTCGCCCAGGGTCATCGCTTCGATCTGGTCGTGGGTCACGTAGACCGTGGTGGTTTTCAGGCGCTGGTGCATCAGTTTCATTTCGGTGCGCATCTCGACCCGCAGCTTGGCGTCGAGGTTGGACAGCGGTTCGTCGAACAGGTAGATCTTCGGCCGACGCGCCAGGGCACGGCCCATGGCCACGCGCTGTTGCTGGCCACCGGACAACTGGCCCGGCTTGCGATTGAGCAGGTGTTCGATCTGCAGCAGCTTGGCCACGCGCGCCACTTCGGCATCGATATCGGCCTGGGGCATCTTGCGGATTTTCAAGCCGAACTCGATGTTCTCGCGCACGCTCATGGTTGGATACAGCGCGTAGGACTGGAACACCATGGCGATGTCACGGTCCTTGGGGCTCATGCCGCTGACGTCCTGATCGCCGATCATGATCGCGCCGCCGGTGATGGTCTCAAGCCCGGCGATGCAGTTCATCAGCGTGGATTTACCGCAACCCGAAGGGCCGACCAGGATCAGGAACTCACCTTCCTTGATCGACAGTTCGATGTTCTTCAAGGTGTCGGGCAAGCCGGCGCCATAGGTCTTGTTTACATTGCGAAGTTCAAGCGTAGCCATGATTACCCCTTGACCGCGCCAGCCGTGAGGCCGCGCACGAAATACTTGCCTGCGATCACATAGACCAGCAGGGTCGGCAGCCCGGCGATCATCGCCGCCGCCATATCCACGTTATATTCCTTGGCCCCGGTGCTGGTGTTGACCAGGTTGTTCAGCGCCACCGTGATGGGCTGGGAGTCGCCGCTGGAGAACACCACACCGAACAGGAAGTCGTTCCAGATCTGGGTGAACTGCCAGATCAGGCAGACCATGATGATCGGCGTCGACATCGGCAGAATGATCTGACGGAAGATGGTGAAGAAACCTGCACCGTCCAGTCGTGCGGCCTTGATCAGCGCGTCAGGAATGCTCACGTAGTAGTTACGGAAAAACAGTGTAGTAAACGCCAGCCCGTAGACCACGTGTACAAACACCAGGCCGGTGGTGGTGCTGGCCAGGCCCATCTTGCCGAGGGTGAACGACGCGGGCAGCAGTACGGTCTGGAACGGCAGGAAGCAGCCAAACAGCAGCAAGCCGAAGAACAGCTGCGAGCCTTTGAAGCGCCAGAACGACAGCACATAGCCGTTCAGTGCGCCAATGGCGGTGGAAATCAGTACGGCCGGAACGGTGATCTTGATCGAGTTCCAGAAGTAGCCGTCCACGGTGGCCCAGGCCTTGACCCAGCCGATACCGCTGACCACGGTCGGCCAGCTCAGCAGGTTGCCGGTGCTGATATCTTCCGGGGTCTTGAAGCTGGTCAGCAGCATCACTACCAGCGGCACCAGGTACAGCAGCACCGCGAGGATCAGCACCGCATAGATCGCGATGCGGCTCAGGCTGATGGCAGGTTTGGAAGCGAGACTAGTCATGACGCTTGGTCCTCAGCTCGGAATACAGGTAAGGCACGATGATCGCGAGGATCGCGCCGAGCATCAGGATTGCACTGGCCGAGCCCATGCCCATCTGGCCACGACTGAAGGTGAACGAGTACATGAACATGGCGGGCAGGTCGGACGAGTAGCCCGGACCACCGGCCGTCATGGCGGCGACCAGGTCGAAGCTCTTGATCGCAATGTGCGCCAGGATCATCACTGCACTGAAGAACACCGGGCGCAGGCTGGGCAGCACCACGCTCCAGTAGATGCGCGGCAGGCTGGCGCCGTCGATCTGCGCGGCACGGATGATCGATTGATCAACACCACGCAGGCCCGCGAGGAACATCGCCATGATGAAGCCGGAGGCTTGCCACACGGCGGCAATCACCAGGCAGTAAACGACGCGGTCAGGGTCGATCAGCCAGTCGAGACGGAAGCCTTCCCAGCCCCAGTCCCGCAGGAGTTTGTCCAGGCCCATGCCCGGGTTGAGCAGCCATTTCCAGGCGGTACCGGTGACGATCATCGAAAGCGCCATCGGGTACAGGTAAATGGTGCGGATAAAGCCTTCACGACGGATCTTCTGGTCGAGGAAAATCGCCAGTGTCACGCCGATCACCAAGGTGATACCGATAAACATCCCGCCGAAAACCGCCAGGTTCTTGCTCGCCACCCACCAGCGGTCGTTGTCGAACAAGCGCGCGTATTGCGCAAGGCCGGCCCAGGTGTAGTTAGGCAGGAACGTGGAGGTGGTGAACGACAGCACGAACGTCCACAGGATGTAGCCGTAGAAGCCCACCAGAACGATGAACATGCTGGGCGCCAGCACCAGTTTGGGGAGCCAGCGCTGCAGTGCATCGAACGGCGAGGCCTTGCTGAACACAGCAACAGAACTCATGGGAAAATCCAGTACAGGGAAAAAGGACTACAAGAGCATGCCTTGTGAGGAGTCAGGGGGTTTCCCCTCACAAGGACCAGCCGTGCTAACCGTTACTTCGCAGACTTGATCGCAGCGCCAAGTTTCTTGGCGGTGTCGGCCGGGTCGGCTTTCGGGTCGTTGATGTAGTTGGTCACGACATCAAAGAACGCACCTTGCACGGCCAGGGTGGTGGCCATGTTGTGCGCCATGCTTGGCTGCAGGCCGCCGGTCTGGGCATCAGCCAGGAAGTCCTTGGCGGCAGTCTGAGCGCAGGAATCGAACCCGTAGGAGTCCATTTTGTTCAGCATGTCGTTACGCACCGGGATCGAGCCCTTGTTGATGCTGAACACTTTCTGGAAGTTTTCACCCAGCACCACTTTGGCGATGTCCTGCTGACCGGCCTGAGTGCCCTTGTCTTTGACCTTGAACACCGCCAGGGAGTCGATGTTGTAAGTAAAGGCTTTGTCGGTGCCCGGGAAGGCTACGCACTCGTAGTCTTTGCCGGCGACTTTCTTGGCGGCAGTCCATTCGGACTTGGCCCAGTCACCCATGATCTGCATGCCGGCCTTGCCGTTGATGACCTTGCCCGCTTCGAGGTTCCAGTCCTGGCCTTTACCGTCGACGTCCATGTAGGTCGCGACTTTCTTCAGTTCGGTCAGGGCCTTGACCATTTCCGGGCCGGTCAGCGCGGCGTTGTCCAGGTCAACCAGGGCTTTCTTGTAGCCATCAGCCCCCATCACCGACAACACCACCGCTTCGAATACGGTGCTGTCCTGCCAAGGCTGGCCACCGTGGGCGAGCGCAATGAAGCCCGCGGCCTTGAGCTTGTCACCGGCAGCGTAGAACTCTTCGAGGGTGGTCGGGTTCTTGGTGATACCGGCTTTCTTGAAGACTTCCGGGTTGATCCACAGCCAGTTCACGCGGTGGATGTTGACCGGCACGGCAACGTAGTTGCCCTCGTACTTCACGGTATCGGAGACTTTCTTGTCGAGCAGGGAGTCCCACTTTTCTTCTTTGGCGACGTCTTTGAGCACGTCAGTGTCGAGCAGGCCGGTGGATGCCCATTCCTGGATGTCCGGACCTTTGATCTGAGCAACGCCTGGTGGGTTGCCGGCGACCGCACGGCTTTTCAGCACGGTCATGGCAGTGGCGCCACCGCCACCTGCAACAGCGCCGTCCTTCCAGGTGAAGCCGTCTTTCTCAACTTGGGCCTTCAGGACATCTACGGCCGCTTTTTCACCGCCGGAGGTCCACCAATGCACAACTTCAACCGTGCCTTTCGAGTCGGCGGCAAATGCACTGAGGGGAAACAACGAGGCAATGGAAATAGCGACGGCGAGGCGATTAATCGCGTTCATCTGAGTACCTTTTCTTGTTGTTATGCATGCAAGTCTAGAGCTTGCGCTGCACGGAGTTTAAACAGGGATGTTCAGGGCGCAGGTAACAAAGGGACGCACAAATGTCACCACCTTGTGACATACAGGCCCCGACCTATAGCACTGGTCATACTGGGTGACAGAGGGAGTGCGGGCAGCACCACCGCTTGCCAGGCATGGTACAGGTCCGGCTTGCCACCCCAAATGTTGCTGCTGGGTTGGTTGTGCGGGTCGAGTTCGTGGTGCCAGCTGCCGTGGGTCCTGTCGATAAAGTGGGTCTCGCAGAACTCCCAGAAGCGTCGGTACCACATCTCGTAATGCGCATCAGCGGTACGCTTGAGCAGTGCCTGGGCAGCGGCACTGGCTTCGGCGTGGGTCCAATGCAAGCGTTCGCGTACCACCGGGCGCTGGTTCCAATCCAGGGTGTAGACGATGCCGGGGGCGCCATCCACGGCCCAGGCGTGCTCGCAGGCGCTGGCGAACAGGCCTTGAGCATCGCTCACCAGCCAGTCCGGCGTGATCAGCCCGGCTTGCAGACGCGCAGCCTCCAGGTGCAGCACCAGCCGCGCCCACTCAAAACCGTGACCGGGGGTGATGCCGTAAGGGCGAAAGCCGTCGGCCGGGTTGTCTTCGTTGTAACCGGGTAGCGGTTGCCAACGAGTGTCGAAATGCTCGATCACCATGAACCGATTAGCCGCCGCGTGGGTGTGGATAACCCGCTCGACGATACGCAGCGCCCGGTCCAACCAGCGTCGATCACCGGTGACATCGGCCAGGGCCAGGAATGCTTCGGTGGCGTGCATGTTGCTGTTGGCACCGCGATAGGCTTCGACACCGGTCCAGTCCCGGGCAAAGGATTCGAGCATCACGCCCTCCTCCTCGCTCCAGAAGAATTGGTCGATGACATGGATGGCATCGTTCAACAGGTCCTGTGCACCTGGCGCGCCGGCCACCACCGCCGAGCTGGCGGCCAGGGCGACGAAGGCATGCAAATAAGCCGCTTTACCGTGGTTGCCATCGCGGGCATTGGGGGTGGCGAACCAGCCGGCGTGCTCACTGTCGCGCAGTGGCCCTCTGAGCGCCGCGACGCCGTGGGCGACCAGGTCGGCGTAACCCGGCAGCCCCATGACCTGGGCCATGGCGAAACTATGGGTCATGCGCGCGGTGTTCATGGTTTCGGCGTAGGCATCGGCCGGCAGTTGGCCTTTGTCATCGAGATTGCCGAAGCCGTCAGGCAGTCGAGAGGCTTTGGCAAATGCCAACAGGCGCTGTCCTTCGCCGGCAAGCCAGGCGTGATGGGCAGGTGCATTCAGCCAACTGCTGGCAGGCAGTGGTTGGGTGGTCATGGGTGGCCCTTGTTTTTTTTATGGGATGACCGAGTCTAAACAAGGGCGAAAGAGGGGCAAGTAACGAAACTGATGGTAAATGTCACCAAGCGGTGACATTTACCAACAAGCTTTACTGACCGAGCGGCGTAGCGGCCGCTGGCGCATTGAGACGTTGATTCAAGTTCTGCACCTGGCTCTGCAAGGTGGTGATGTTGCGCGTGGTCTGGATGCGGAACACGTCGAACTCTTTATTGGTGGGTGCGTCGCTGTTGGCGGGCTGGTTTTCCTGTGCGCTCTTGAGTACCAGCAGGTCCTGCTCGAGGCGGGCGATGGCCGCGCTCGGATTGCCCTGTTTCTTCAAGGCCGCCACGTCGTTCGCCAGCTCCTTGGTCTCACCCTGCGCCGCCTTGAGGCTGGCGACGGCCTCGGTCAACGCCTGGACCTGGCCCTGCAACTTGGCATTGGCATTCGCAAGCTCCGTGGCATTGGTGGTCATTTGCGCCAGGCGCTGGTCCAGTTCGCTCGCCTGACCGGCCACGCCCACTTGTTGCTTGCCCTGCTCCAGCAATTGGGTTTCCAGCTGCTTGATCTGCAACTTCAGCGCTTCGCTGCCGTTGTTGACGTTGGCCTCACTGGCCACGACCTTGCCGGAAATATCCTGCAGGCGCCCCGCCGCTTCCTCGCTGATGCGCGCGAAACTCTCCTGGGTGGCGACCAACTGCTGGCCCATCAGGGAAATCTGCTGGAAGCTCCACCAGGCCAGGCCGGCAAAGGCGATCAGCAGCGCGCCGACCAAGGCCCACAATGGGCCGGTGCTGGCTCTTTTGACATTGACCACCTTGGTGTTGCGCGAGCGCACGGAGGTGGCGGGAGTCGGCACGAAATCATCGTCATCCCCTTGATCGGCCCGCAGGGTGGGAACGTTGTCGAATTCGTCGTTGGCATCGTTACGCATGAATCTACCTTGAATCAATGAGATGGCTAGCTGGAAGGCCGAGCGCCGGGATTATAAACCGCGTTCCCCGCGCACTGGTCGACCCGGAACCACGAATTCGGTTCCCGATGTGTCGCTGCTGGTGAAACTACTTCAGGCCGGGGTCCTGGGCCTTCCACCAAGCGCAGAACTCGTCGAGCGCGGTCCACAGGCTGACCTTGGGCTCGTAGTCCAGATAATGCCTCGCCTGACTGATGTCGAGGGTGAAATCTTTGTTCATCACCTGCATGCCCAGGCGTGACAGCGCCGGCTCCGGACGACCCGGCCACATCGCGCAAAACGCTTCGTTCAACGCCGCCACGCTGTAGGACAAGCCGTAAGATCGATAACGGGTGACCTGCGGCAGGTCCATCTGGCGCATCACGTAGTTCACCACATCCCACACCGGCACCGGCGTGCCGTTGCTGATGTTGTAGGCCCGGCCCAACGCCGAACCTGGGGCCAGCAAGCTACTGAGGAGAGCTTCGTTCAGGTTGTGCACGCTGGTGAAGTCGACCTTGTTCAGCCCGTCGCCGACAATGGCCAGGCGATTCTTGCGCTGCATCTTCAGCAAACGCGGGAAGATGCTCATATCGCCGGCGCCGGTCACAAATCGAGGGCGCAAAGCCAGCACTTCCAGGCCGAACTCCTGGGCCCCGAAGACTTTCTGTTCCGCCAGGTATTTGGTGGCGGCATAGGGGTGCTTGAAACGCTTGGGCACCTGTTCTTCGGTCAACCCCAGATGATCGCGCCCGTCAAAGTAGATCGACGGTGACGACAAGTGCACCAGGCGCCCGACCCGTTGCTTGAGGCAGGCTTCAACGACATTTTCGGTGACCAGCACATTACCCTGATGAAAATCCTGGTACTTGCCCCACAGCCCGACAGCGCCGGCGCAGTGCACCACGGCTTCGACGTCGCGGCATAGCTCGCGCACCAGGTCGGCATCATTCAAATCACCCTGGATAAACTCGGCACCGCGCCTGACAAGGTGCTCGACCCCCTCGGCACGTCGCCCGTTGACCCGCACGTCCAGGCCCTGCTCCAGGGCGAAACGCGCAAAACGCCCGCCGATGAAGCCGCTTGCGCCGGTGACCAGAATTTTCATGAAGCCTCCTACGGATGCAGCTGCCAGCGTCAAGCCTCAAGCTACAAGTTAAAAACGATCCGCAAGCTTTTCTTGCAGCTTGCAGCTTGACGCTTGTTACTGCTGATAGGGCACCAACCATTGGCCACAGGCCTGGGCCAGATGGTCGGTCAACAGCCCCAACAACTGCCCGCCACTGCGCCAATGATGCCAGTACAGCGGCACATCGATGGGCTTATCTGGCAACAACTCGACCAGTACGCCTTTCTCCAATTGATCACGCACCTGCAATTCGGGCACTAGGCCCCAGCCCAGGCCGGCCTCTGTCAGGCGAATAAAACCTTCGGACGAGGGGCACAAATGGTGCTCAAAACCACCGTCCACGCCGAGGGATGCCAGGTAACGGTGTTGCAGGAAATCATCCGGACCGAACACCAAAGCCGGCGTACGCGCCAGTTGTTCGGCCCGCACGCCCTCGGGAAAGTGCCTGGCAATAAAGGCCGGGCTGGCCAGCGCACGATAACGCATGGCGCCGAGCAACAGGCTGCGCGCTCCCGCCACAGGGCGTTCGCTGGCGCAGATACAGGCCGCCACTTCGCCGGCCCGCATGCGCTTGAGGCCCACGGTCTGGTCCTCCACCACCAAGTCCAGCAACAAATGCTGCTCGGCGCAGAAATCGCTGACCGCCTGCGCCCACCATGTCGCGAGGCTGTCGGCATTCAGGGCGATGCGCAGCCGCTCAGGCATACCTTCCTCGTCCAGTGCGGGCACCTGGCTTTGCAGGTCACGCTCCAGCAACCGCACTTGTTGGACGTGGTTGAGCAGCCGCCGGCCGATATCCGTAGGCGTCGGCGGCGTAGCCCGCACCAGCACCGGTTGGCCGATGCGCGCCTCGAGCAACTTGATGCGCTGGGAAATCGCCGACTGCGACAACCCCAACACCTGCGCACCGCGCTCAAAGCCCGCCTGTTCCACCACCGCCGCCAGGGCGGAGAGCAATTTATAGTCGAACATCAGTTTCTCTAATGAGCGATCAGCAATATTGGTTTTTCTTATACAGCCTACCCGATGAAAATGACCAGCATTGCTTCGTCGTATTTCACCTCTTCACGTTCGAAAGGAACCTTCACATGGCTGGCGAAACCGCCCTGGCAACCCTGCTGCGCAGCATGAGCCCGCAGTTGCATGAGGGTGACTACGTGTTCTGCACCCTGCCCGACCGACGTATTCCCGAAGGCTGCGAGATCATCGGCAGCTTTCGCGAGCAGGAAGGCCTGACCCTGATCCTCGAGCGCCAACAAGCGCAACAAGCCGGCTTGGCTTTCGAGTATGTCGCGGCCTGGATCACCTTGAACGTGCATTCGGCCCTGGAAGCCGTGGGCCTGACCGCCGCTTTCGCCAGTGCGCTGGGCAAGGCCGGCATCAGTTGCAACGTGATCGCCGGCTACTACCACGACCACCTGTTTGTCGGCCGCGCCGACGCCGAGCGCGCGCTGCGGGTTTTACGGCAATTGGCAGCGGACGCGGAGTAAACCTTATGTGGCAAAGTTATGTGAACGGACTGCTGGTGGCGCTTGGCCTGATCATGGCGATCGGCACGCAGAACGCCTTTGTATTGGCGCAAAGCCTGCGCCGTGAGCATCACCTGCCGGTGGCGGCCCTGTGCATCGTGTGCGATGCCATCCTGGTGGCCGCCGGGGTGTTCGGCCTGGCCACGGTGCTGGCCCAGAACCCACTGCTGCTGGCGATTGCCCGCTGGGGCGGCGCGGCGTTCCTGTTGTGGTATGGCACCTCGGCGCTACGTCGGGCGTTTTCAAAGCAAAGCCTGGAACACGGCGACGCCTTCAAGGCGCGCTCACTGCGCGCTGTATTGCTCAGTGCCTTGGCGGTGACGCTGCTCAACCCCCATGTGTATCTGGACACCGTGCTGTTGATAGGCTCCCTGGGCGCTCAGCAAACCGAACCGGGCGCCTATGTGGCCGGTGCGGCCAGCGCCTCGTTCCTGTGGTTCGCCAGCCTGGCGCTGGGCGCGGCGTGGCTGGCGCCCTGGTTGGCACGCCCGGCAACCTGGCGCCTGCTGGATCTTTTGGTCGCGGTGATGATGTTCAGCGTGGCCTATCAATTGATCAGCGCCTGACGAATATTCCAAAACGCTCTGGAACCTCTATCCCACACAGTTGTTGCGTGGTTTTGCCACACCCCCGGTGCTATGATCCGGACCCTGCGCCGCAAAGAGTTCAAACTCCCCGGCGCTTGTTTGGCCGCCCGTGATCGGCCTTGCGCTCACCGCAACTGACCTGATTAGGAGAATCATCATGGCTTTCGAATTGCCGCCGCTGCCGTACGCACACGATGCCCTGCAGCCGCACATTTCCAAGGAAACCTTGGAATACCACCACGACAAGCACCACAACACCTATGTCGTGAACCTGAACAACCTGGTGCCTGGCACCGAGTTCGAAGGCAAGACCCTGGAAGAGATCGTCAAATCCTCTTCGGGCGGCATCTTCAACAACGCCGCTCAGGTCTGGAACCACACCTTCTACTGGAACTGCCTGGCGCCAAACGCCGGCGGCCAACCGACCGGCGCCCTGGCTGAAGCCATCAACGCTGCGTTCGGTTCGTTCGACAAGTTCAAGGAAGAGTTCACCAAGACTTCCGTCGGCACCTTCGGTTCCGGTTGGGGCTGGCTGGTGAAAAAGGCTGACGGTTCCCTGGCCCTGGCCAGCACCATCGGCGCCGGCAACCCGCTGACCAGCGGCGACACCCCGCTGCTGACCTGCGACGTGTGGGAACATGCTTACTACATCGACTACCGCAACGTGCGTCCAAAGTATGTGGAAGCGTTCTGGAACCTGGTCAACTGGAAGTTCGTGGCTGAGCAGTTCGAAGGCAAGACCTTCACTGCCTAAGCAACACTTGCAGTAGAAAAAGCCCGGCGAATGCCGGGCTTTTTCATGGGCGACGGAACTGAGCGAACCGGCAACGCCACCCAGGCATGCAGAGGAATTCGCCTCTCATACCTGTCGGAGAATTAACTATGTCTATTGGAGCACTCGCCGCGCTGCCCCTCATCGGCGACGTCGCCAAAGCCGCTGGAGATATCACCAGCGCCGTCACCCCGCTTGTCCAACCCTTCGCCAATGTACTGGCCAAGGCGCTGGGCAACGCTCTGGAGCCTCAAAACAAAAACCTGGATTTTTCGAGTCTTCAAGAAACGACAAAGCGTACGTTGACCTTCTGATACCGACTGCGCCCCTTGCAGGCGGATGCAAATCCGCCCTGCACCACCTGATGACCGACTTCAAACCTGCTTTGCCCCAATGTTCCTTTGACTGACACCCCGAGATTGCCAATACTCATGGCATATTGAGGCTACCCGCATGGAACAAGGAATGACCCTTTGAAGCTGGAACTCAAAAACAGCTTGTCGGTGAAGTTGCTACGGGTTGTGCTGTTGTCGGCATTGATCGTGGGCGTGGCGTTGAGCGTGGCGCAGATCGTTTTCGATGCCTACAAGACACACCAGGCCGTGGCGGGCGATGCCCAACGCATTCTCGACATGTTTCGCGACCCCTCGACCCAGGCCGTCTACAGCCTGGATCGCGAGATGGGTATGCAGGTCATCGAGGGTCTGTTTCAGGACGACGCCGTGCGCATGGCCTCCATTGGCCATCCCAACGAAACCATGCTCGCGGAAAAAAGCCGCGCCTTGCAGCAATCGCCCACCCGCTGGCTGACCGACCTGATTCTGGGCCAGGAACGCACCTTCACCACCGCATTGGTCGGCAAAGGCCCCTACAGCGAATATTACGGCGACCTGAGCATCACCCTGGACACGGCCACCTACGGCAAAGGTTTTATTGTCAGCTCGGTGATCATCTTTGTGTCCGGCGTACTGCGCGCCTTGGCAATGGGCCTGGTGCTGTACCTGGTGTATCACTGGCTGCTGACCAAACCGCTGTCGCGGATTATCGAACATCTGACATCAATCAACCCGGACCGGCCCAGCGAACACAAAATCCCCCAACTCAAGGGCCATGAGCGCAATGAGCTGGGGTTGTGGATCAACACGGCCAACCAGTTGCTCGAATCCATCGAGCGCAATACCCACCTACGCCATGAGGCCGAATCCAGCCTGCTGCGCATGGCCCAGTACGACTTTCTCACCGGCCTGCCGAATCGGCAGAAGCTGCAGGAGCAGTTGGACAAGATCCTGACCGACGCCGGCCGCCGACAACGCCGTGTGGCAGTGCTGTGCGTCGGGCTGGACGACTTCAAGAGCGTCAACGAACAGTTTACCTACCAGGCCGGCGACAAATTGCTGCTGGCACTGGCCGACCGTCTGCGTGCCCACAGCGGCCGCCTCGGCGCCCTGGCCCGCCTGGGGGGCGACCAGTTCGCGCTGGTTCAGGCCGATATCGAGCAGCCTTACGAGGCCGCCGAGCTGGCACAAAGCATCCTGGATGACCTGGAGGAGGCCTTCGCCCTCGACCAGGATCAGATCCGCCTGCGCGCCACCATCGGCATCACGCTGTTCCCGGAAGACGGCGACAGCACTGAGAAGCTGCTGCAAAAAGCCGAACAAACGATGACCCTGGCCAAGAGCCGCTCGCGCAACCGCTATCAGTTCTACATCGCCAGCGTCGACAGCGAAATGCGCCGCCGCCGCGAACTGGAAAAAGACCTGCGCGATGCCCTGAGCCGGGACCAATTCCACTTGGTGTACCAACCCCAGATCAGTTACCGCGACCACCGCGTGGTCGGCGTGGAAGCGCTGATCCGCTGGCAGCATCCGGAACACGGCCTGGTACCACCCGACCTGTTTATCCCCCTGGCGGAACAGAACGGTACGATTATTCCGATTGGCGAGTGGGTACTCGACCAGGCATGCCGACAGTTGCGCGAATGGCACGACCTGGGTTTCACCGAGCTGCGCATGGCGGTCAACCTGTCCACCGTGCAGTTGCACCACACCGAGTTGCCGCGGGTGGTCAATAACCTGATGCAGATCTACCGCTTGCCACCCCGTAGCCTGGAGCTGGAAGTCACCGAGACCGGCCTGATGGAAGACATCAGCACCGCCGCCCAGCACTTATTGAGCCTGCGACGCTCCGGCGCGCTGATCGCCATCGATGACTTCGGTACCGGCTATTCGTCGCTGAGCTACCTGAAAAGCCTGCCCTTGGACAAAATGAAGATCGACAAGAGCTTCGTCCAGGACCTGCTCGATGATGACGACGATGCCACCATCGTGCGCGCCATCATCCAGTTGGGCAAAAGCCTGGGCATGCAGGTGATTGCCGAGGGCGTTGAAACTGCCGAGCAAGAGGCCTACATCATCGCCGAGGGCTGCCATGAGGGGCAGGGTTACTACTACAGCAAACCCCTGCAGGCCCGTGAGTTGGCGGTGTACTTGAAACAATCCGAGCGCAATAACGCGGCGATTCTTTGACCGTGCAAAGCAATACCAAATATTTCCCGCGTATAACGCTTTACACAAAATGCAAATCTTTCGCATTATGTCGCAGTTTTGCGCGCCCTCGCGTGCCCCAACCCCAACCGAAGCAGGATGTTCGCCATGATTCGTATGCCCCTGGCCACCGCCAGTCTGCTGGCCCTTGCCATTTCTCTCGCCGGTTGCGGCGAAGGTAAAGACAAGGCGGCCGCGCCTCAAGCACCCGCAGCCGCCAGCAGCACCGCACCTGCGGCGGCTCCGGCTGGCCAGGTCGACGAGGCAGCCGCCAAGGCCGTGGTCGCGCATTACGCCGACATGGTGTTCGCGGTGTACAGCGACGCCGAATCCACCGCGAAAACCCTGCAGACCGCAATCGACACCTTCCTCGCCAACCCGAACGACGAAACCCTGAAAGCCGCCCGCGCCGCTTGGGTTGCCGCCCGTGTGCCGTACCTGCAGAGCGAAGTGTTCCGTTTCGGCAACACCATCATCGACGACTGGGAAGGCCAAGTGAACGCCTGGCCTCTCGATGAAGGACTGATCGACTACGTCGACAAATCCTACGAGCACGCCCTGGGCAACCCGGGCGCCAACGCCAACATCATCGCCAACACCCAGATCCAAGTGGGCGAAGACAAGGTCGACGTGAAGGACATCACCCCGGAAAAACTCGCCAGCCTCAATGAACTGGGGGGTTCCGAAGCCAACGTCGCCACCGGCTATCACGCGATCGAGTTCCTGCTCTGGGGCCAGGACCTCAACGGCACCGGCCCAGGCGCGGGCAACCGCCCGGCGTCGGACTACATGACCGGCGACGGCGCCACCGGCGGCCACAACGAGCGTCGTCGCACCTACCTGCGCGCCGTGACCCAATTGCTGGTCAGCGACCTGGAAGAAATGGTCGGCAACTGGAAGCCCAACGTCGAAGACAATTACCGCGCCACCCTGGAGTCGGAACCTGCCACCGACGGCCTGCGTAAAATGTTGTTCGGCATGGGCAGCCTGTCCCTGGGTGAGCTGGCCGGTGAGCGCATGAAAGTCTCCCTGGAAGCCAACTCGCCGGAAGACGAGCAGGATTGCTTCAGCGACAACACCCACAACTCGCACTTCTACGATGCCAAAGGCATCCGCAACGTCTACCTGGGCGAGTACACCCGCACCGACGGCACCCAAATGACCGGCGCCAGCCTGTCGTCGCTGGTGGCCAAGGTTGACCCGGCGGCCGACGCTGCGCTGAAGGCTGACCTGGCTGCCACTGAAGCGAAGATCCAAGTCATGGTCGATCACGCCAACAACGGTGAGCACTACGACCAACTGATCGCCGCCGGCAATGACAAAGGCAACCAGATCGTGCGTGACGCGATTGCCGCGCTGGTCAAGCAGACCGGCGCGATCGAAACCGCCGCCGGCAAGCTGGGCATCAGCGACCTGAACCCGGATAACGCGGATCACGAGTTCTGATCCGTGCCGCATTGAACAAGGCGACCTTCGGGTCGCCTTTTTCATACGCCCTATCTACCACCACAAATCCCTTGTGGGAGGGGGCTTGCTCCCGATGACGGTGGCTCAGTGAAAGATCTATCTGCTGACCCGCCGTCATCGGGAGCAAGCCCCCTCCCACATTTTGACCCGGGTCGCCCTGCCCCCCTCGGTTTACAAGACTCGCACCACGGGTAGAATGGCGCCACTCCCACATCCGAGCTTTCTTCATGGCGTTGCCGACCCTACGCATCATCGGTTTCATCATCGGCATCTTCCTGATCACCCTTGCGATCGCCATGGTCGTCCCGATGGCGACCCTGGTGATCTTCGAACGCACCAGCGACCTGCCCTCGTTCCTGTGGGCCAGCCTGATCACATTTCTCGCGGGCCTGGCCCTGGTCATCCCTGGCCGCCCCGAACACGTCCACCTGCGTCCTCGGGACATGTACCTGCTGACGGTCAGCAGCTGGCTGGTGGTGTGCATCTTCGCCGCGTTGCCGTTTCTGCTGACCCAGCACATCAGCTACACCGACTCGTTTTTTGAAAGCATGTCCGGCATCACCGCCACCGGTTCCACCGTGCTGAGCGGCCTGGACAGCATGTCCCCAGGCATATTGATGTGGCGCTCGCTGCTGCACTGGCTGGGCGGCATCGGCTTTATCGGCATGGCGGTGGCGATTCTGCCGCTGCTGCGCATTGGTGGCATGCGCCTGTTTCAGACCGAATCCTCTGACCGCTCGGAGAAGGTCATGCCACGCTCGCACATGGTGGCGCGGCTCATTGTGGCCACTTATGTCGGTATCACCATCCTCGGCAGCCTGGCGTTCTGGTGGGCGGGAATGGGCTTGTTCGACGCGATCAACCATGCGATGTCGGCGATTTCGACCGGTGGGTTCTCCACCTCCGACGAATCCCTGGCGCACTGGAAACAACCGGCGGTGCACTGGGTTGCTGTGGCGGTAATGATCCTCGGCAGCTTGCCGTTCACCCTGTACGTGGCCACCTTGCGTGGCAACCGGCGAGCGCTGATCAAGGACCAGCAGGTGCAGGGCTTGCTGGCGTTGCTGGTCGTGACATGGCTGGTGCTGGGTACCTGGTATTGGTGGACCACCGATTTGCATTGGCTGGATGCACTGCGCCATGTGGCGGTGAACGTCACCTCGGTGGTCACCACCACCGGCTTTGCGTTGGGGGACTACAGCATCTGGGGCAACTTCTCACTGATGTTGTTCTTCTACCTGGGTTTTATCGGCGGCTGCTCGGGCTCCACCGCCGGCGGGATCAAGATCTTCCGTTTCCAGGTCGCCTACATCCTGCTCAAGGCCAACTTGAACCAACTGATTCACCCGCGAGCGGTGATCAAGCAGAAGTACAACGGCCATCGCCTCGACGAAGAAATCGTGCGTTCGATTCTGACGTTCTCGTTTTTCTTCGCCATCACCATCTGTGCCATCGCCCTGGCCCTGTCGCTGCTGGGCCTGGACTGGATGACCGCATTGACCGGCGCGGCGAGCACGGTATCGGGCGTCGGCCCGGGCCTGGGTGAAACCATCGGCCCGGCCGGCAACTTCGCCAGCTTGCCCGATGCGGCCAAGTGGATCCTGTCGTTCGGCATGCTGCTGGGACGGCTGGAGATTATTACGGTGTTTGTATTGTGTATCCCGGCGTTCTGGCGTCACTGACCTGCGATGTCTGCAGCAGCCGCGTACGGTATTCGCCGGGCGTGGCGTCGAACCAGCGCCGGAATGCGCGAAAGAAATTGCTCGGGTCGGCAAACCCCAGCAAGTAGGCAATTTCCAACAGGGTCATGCTGGGCTGCGCCAGGTATTGCTCGGCCAGTTCACGACGGGTGTCGTCGAGCAACGTCTGGAAACTGGTGCCCTCCTCCTGCAGACGGCGCTGCAAGGTGCGTTGCGAGAGGTGCAGGGTCTGGGCCACCGCTTCACGCTTGGGCTCGCCCTGGGGCAACAGGCGGCACAGCACCTGGCGGGCATTATGGGTCACGCGGCTCTCGGAAAAGCGCGCCAGGTACTCACCGGCAAACCGATCGTGCAGCAGCGCCATCGCCTCGTTGGCCGTGGGCAACGGTGCATCCATATCGGCACGCTCGAAAATCAGCGCGTCGTAGGGCGCATTGAACTCCAAGGGCGCATGAAATGCTTGCTTGTAGGGCGCCAGGTCCAGTGGCTGGTCGCCTTGCAACATGACTTTACGCGGTTGCAGGGTGCGGCCGCTCAGCCAGCCGCATAGCGCCAACGCACAGGCCAACGAGGCTTCGGCGCTCTGCCGGGTGGGCGGCAGATGATCACCGTGCACGGTCAGAATCAGTGCATAACCTTCGGACAACAGCCGAAAGCTCAGGTCGGCGCTTTCGGCGATGATGCGCTGGTAACGCACCAGGCGCATGAAGCCTTCAGCCAGCGTGTTGCTGGACATCAGCGCATAACCGGCCACGTGAAACGACGCCGGGCGCACCACCTTGCCCATATTCAGGCCAATCGCCGGGTTGCCCGACAACTCCACGGCCCGCTGCCAGAGGCGGGTCATGGAGTCTTGCGTAAAGCGTGCATCAGGGTCACTGAGAGCGCTGTAATCCAGGCCCAACTGCTTGAATAACGCACGGCAATCCAGGCCGTCCATTTCCAATGCCTTGACTATACCCATCGCCCAGCTTGCAGAAGTGGTTCGTTCACTCATGGCGTCGTCTTCTAGAAAGCAGGCTTATCCGGCAACCAGCAAGCCAAGGATACTAAAGTGGCATCTATTGTCACTGGCTGTTACCACTGATCACTCTAGACTCAAATAAGCTACCCACCGAACATCTGCCGAGCGGCATCACCGTCAAAGGCCCGACCAGCATGGAAAACGTCAAGCAATTCAACAGCTTTGCCGAGTTCTACCCTTACTACCTGCGCGAGCACGGCAACAGCACCTGCCGTCGCCTGCACTTTATCGGCACCACCCTGGTGATCGGCATTCTGGCCTATGCCATCGGCCGCGGTTCGCTGGGCCTGCTGCTGGCCTTGCCCGTCGCCGGCTACAGCTTTGCGTGGATCGGCCACTTCTTCTTCGAAAAGAACCGCCCGGCAACCTTTCAACACCCGTTTTACAGCCTGTTGGGCGACTTCGTCATGTACCGCGACATGATTCTGGGCAAGGTGCCGTTCTGACCACGCGACCGTCTGGACGATGAAAGTTCATGCATCCGACGACATTAAAATCTTTTTGTCATTTTCAGTGCTGTATCCTGCCAAGGCTTTTTGAGAGCGCGCAATTACCTGCGATTGAAAACAGACCTTGCGAGGAGCGACCCACATGCACGAGATCCCTAATCTCCCCTTCCCAAGCCTGCACCCGACTGAGCAGCCAACACCGCAGCAGGCCGGCAACAAACAGCCTGAGACCCAACAAGCAAAACCAGCCGACAGCAAACGCCAAGGCTGAAGCCGTACCAGACCGTATGGAAAGCGCAACGTTGAAGCGCTTTCCACACGGCCTGCATCACCCGAGATACCCGCTATGACCGATACCCTCCCTGCTTCCCCCGACGCCGCCGTACTCGACGCTGCCTTGCAGATGGTCGAAGTCTGGAACCGCCTCAGCCCCGAAAAACAAGCCGTGCTGCTCAAGCGTTTCGGCACCCAGGAAAACGCCTTGGCGGCCTTGGTGACCACGCAGTTACTGGCGCCCGCTAAATCCTGATGGGGGCTTGATCCAGCCTTTTTGAGATTAGCCGCCCTGCCCGCGCCCAGCGACAGGTATCATTAGCAGCCTATCTTTACCTGCTGCGACAGTGGATCCCTCTCATGCCAGATACCCAGCGCCCCATGGCGGTCACGCTGCAAGTCGTTTCCATCGTGCTGTTCACCTTTATCGGTTACCTGAATATCGGCATCCCCCTGGCCGTGTTGCCGGGCTATGTGCATAGTCAGTTGGGCTATGGCGCGGTCATCGCTGGTTTGGTGATCAGCGTGCAATACCTGGCCACCCTGTTGAGCCGCCCGTACGCCGGCAAGATCATCGACAACCTGGGCAGCAAGCGCGCCGTGCTGATCGGCCTGGTCGGCTGCGGGCTGAGCGGCGTGTTCATGTTGCTGGCCGCCTGGTTCTCCAGCCTGCCGGCCGTGAGCCTGGGCAGCCTGCTGATCGGTCGACTGGTGCTGGGCAGCGCGGAAAGCCTGGTCGGGTCGGGCGCGATCGGCTGGGGCATCGGCCGGGTCGGCGCCGCGAATACGGCCAAGGTCATTTCATGGAATGGCATCGCCAGTTACGGCGCGCTGGCCGTCGGCGCGCCGCTGGGGGTGTTGCTGGTCAGCCAGTTCGGGCTGTGGAGCATGGGTGTCAGCATCGTGTTGCTGGCGGTGCTGGGCGTGCTGCTGGCCTGGAACAAGGAAGCCGCACCGATCGTGGCCGGTGTGCGCCTGCCGTTCATGAATGTGCTGGGCCGCGTGCTGCCCCACGGCTGCGCATTGGCGCTGGGCTCGATCGGCTTTGGCACCATCGCCACCTTTATCACCCTGTATTACACCACCCAGCACTGGGATAACGCGGTGTGGGCCTTGAGCCTGTTCGGCGCCAGCTTTATCGGCGCGCGCCTGCTGTTCGGTAACCTGATCAACCGTATCGGTGGTTTTCGCGTGGCGATTGCCTGCCTGTCGGTGGAGGTCCTCGGCCTGCTGTTGCTGTGGCTCGCACCGAATGCCCACCTGGCCCTGGCGGGAGCGGCGTTGAGCGGCTTCGGCTTTTCCCTGGTGTTTCCGGCGTTGGGTGTGGAGGCTGTCAACCTGGTGCCCGCGTCCAGCCGCGGTGCGGCGGTGGGGGCTTATTCGCTGTTTATCGACTTGTCGCTGGGCATCACCGGCCCGCTCGCCGGGGCGGTGGCATCAGGCTTCGGCTTTGCATCGATCTTCCTGTTCGCCGCCCTCGCAGCCGCAGGTGGCTTGCTGCTGAGTGTGTACCTGTACCGCCAGGCGCCCAAGGCTCGCGAGACACGGGACGCCTAGAAGTCGACCTTGCCGCGCCCGGCCTTGATACTGCCGCGCTTGGTCTTGGATTCCAGCCTGCGCTTCTTGGAGCCCAGCGTAGGCTTGGTCGGACGGCGCTTCTTCTCGACCTTGGTGGCGCTGAGAATCAGCTCCACCAGACGCTCCAGCGCATCCGCGCGGTTCTGTTCCTGAGTCCGGTATTGCTGGGCCTTGAGCACCAGTACACCTTCGCTGGTGATGCGGCTGTCACGCAGCGCCAGCAAGCGCTCCTTGTAAAACTCCGGCAAGGACGAGGCCGGAATATCAAAGCGCAGGTGCACCGCGCTCGACACCTTGTTGACGTTCTGCCCGCCGGCGCCTTCGGCGCGAATGGCAGTCAGCTCGATCTCGGCGTCGGGCAGGTGGACGGTGTTGGAAACCTTCAGCATTGCATTCTCATGATTGCGAAAACTCTCGATCGCCATAAACCCTGTTTGATCATTTGGGCTCAGGCGTTCTTTGATTGTCTCAGTATTTCACTCCACAACGTGGTTTTTCAGGCAAAACGGGAAAGCCGCCCGAACAATTGGCCTGGCGCTTAAACTCTGTTTTGATGTCGACAGCGCCAAATACAGGCGGGCCGTTGGCATCCAAGGAAAACTGGGACGCAAGGAGCATCAATGTGGCGCTCCGTGCGAATCAATCAGGGAGACGCATGATCAACATTCGTGAAGCAACTAAAGCCGACCTCGACGCGCTACGGGAAGTCGGCTGTGCGACCTACCGAGAGCATTTTTCAAGCATCTGGTCGCCTGCCGGCATGCAGGATTTTCTCAATCAAGACTTCTCACCGAGCGCACTCGGCCAATCACTCGAATCCGGCGCGAGTCATTTGTGGCTTATTGCCTCAGACGACAGCGGTAAGGTCGTAGGCTTTTCCAAAGTCAACTGGTCAACACCTGCGCCGTTGACTGGCGAGGTGGGCGCAGAACTGCAAAAAATCTACTTCCTCCAATCCGAAGCAGGACGAGGGTATGGGAAACAGCTGCTGAGCTTTATTTGCAACCGAGCGATAGAGCGCGGCGCACGCTTGCTCTGGCTCGACGTACTCAAGACCAACTCGAATGCGCGCCGCTTCTATGAAGGTTCCGGTTTCCAGGAAATCGGTGAAATCCCTTTCAAAACCGATCTGGCTGAAATCGGCATGGTTGTCATGGGCCGTCGCCTGACAAGTCCCACGGGCTAGCACCTTGGCGGCACTGCCTTTGGAATTGCGCGAAAAATAACACCGATAACCGGCAGAAACCGGCCAGGAGTCGCCCTTAGTCGGAGGTAGACGATACCTGGGCGAGATACCCCAAGTACCCCTGCGCAAAATCCAGGTACGCCCGCACAATGGCAGACGGGTGCCGATGCGACGGGTAGAGCAAGTTGATGTGCTGCTCGGGTAGCGGATGCTCGGGAAGTAGCGCAAGTAACGTCCCTTCTCGAATGGCGCTCGCCGCCAGAAATGGCGGAAGCTCCGTTACCACATCACCGACCAACGCCCGCCTGCGCAGGTGCGCATAGTCGTTGGTGGACAGAATCGCTTCAGGTTTGAATACCACGGTGCCCAACTGCCATGTCGCATGGGCACCCTGGGTCCAGACCGCACATGGATAACCATGTAACGCTTCGACACCACTGGGCGCACCCAGCCGTTCAATCAATGTCGGGCTGGCGACGAGAATGTGACGATAGGTCAGCATGCGGCGAGCGACCATGGTCTCGTGCGCAATCATGCCTACGCGCAGCGCCACATCGACACCATCCTCGATCAGATCGATGCGACGCTCAGTGGTGTAGACGCTGATCTGGATCTGCGGATAGCGATCCTGGAAAGCCGACAGTACGTCCCACCACGGCTCAAACGACGGCGGCAGAGACAGCCGCAAACATCCCTTCAATTGTGCCTGATCACTGATCACGGCCTGTTCGCTTTCAATCAACGCCTCAATGCCACGACTGGCGTGTTCGTACAAGCGCGTCCCCGAGTCCGTAAGTTTGGTGCCACGTACAGAACGTTCGAGCAATTGCACCTTCAACTGCTGCTCAAGCTCGCGAATGCGTCGGCTCAAGGTCGGTAGCGGAATGTCCAGACGCTCAGCTGCGGCCGAAAGGCTACCGGTCTGGGCCACGCTGACAAACATCCGGACGGCGTTTAAGTCCATGACATTGCTCCTCTCATTTTTGAAAGCAAGCCTATCCATTCCGAGGATTATCTTCCACATTCGAGTAGTGGATAGTGCACTCACTGGCTTGTAAAGCAACGTTTCAATCAACCAGCCAGGTACCTGAGGAAACGACCATGAAAGCTTATGTGATTGAACAACCGGGCGGCCCGCAAGTCCTCCAACTGCGAGATATCCCATCACCCGAGCCAACCTCGGACGAAGTACAAATCCGTGTCCGTGCATTTGGACTCAACCGCGCAGAAACGTATCTGCGCGCTGGAAAAATGGGCGAAATCAATGCACCTCGCGTACCCGGTATCGAAGCTGTGGGCGAAGTTATCCATGACCCCGCCGGTATCTTGCGTACTGGCCAGCGCGTAGCCACGGCCATGGGCGGCATGCAGTTCAGCCGCAATGGCAGCTATGCCGAGCAGGTGACGGTGCTGCGTAGCAACGTGATCTCACTGGATGACACCTCGCTCTCGTGGGAAGAGCTCGCCACGCTGCCGCAAGCGTATCTGACGGTCTGGGGGGCGCTTGACAAGAGTTTAGCCATTCAAAAAGGCCAGACTTTGCTGGTACGGGGCGGCACTTCATCGGTTGGCCTGGCTGCCATCACCTATGCCAAGTCCCGTGGGTTAACCGTGATTGCGACTACACGTACCGCGACGAACATCCAACGTCTTTATGATATGGGAGCTGATGAGGTGGTCATCGACAACGGTGAAATCGCCCAGCGAATTCGGGAAATCGCTCCTCTAGGGGTGGATGCCGCGCTCGAAGTTGTCGGCGCCACAACACTGCGCGACACGATCAAGACACTGCGACCGTTTGGTGCAGTGAGTGTCATCGGCCTGCTCGGCGGCCCGCCGATCATGGAGAATTTCCATCTGATGCAAGACCTCCCTGCCGGGGTGCGACTGAATTTCTTCCCGAGCGCCTTGCTGGGGACTCCCGCCCTGCCATTGTTGGCTACGCCGTTGCCGTGGCTCGCAAAGGAAATTGCTGCCAAGCGAATGCCTTCCATCCATACCCGAACCTTCGCCTTCGACGAGGTCCGCCACGCGCACCGCTTGATGGAAAGTGATCGTGCACTCGGCAAGCTTGTCGTCTTGCTCTGACATTCTGGAGTACTGCCATGCGTACCACATTGATTGCACTGGTTCTCAGCGCTTTTTTACTACCCATAACCGCCCAGGCCGCCCAATCCGCCCCCGAGGATGCGGTGAAAACTGCCATAACCCAGCAACTCAACCGCTATGAAGCCGCATTGAACTCCTCTGATATCGACCGAGTCATGACCTTGTATACGGACGATGCCGTGTTCATGCCGCAGTACAGCCTGCCGGCAGTAGGCCGTGACGCAGTGCGCGCGGCGTATCGTCAGGTCTTCAACACAATCAAGCTCGACATACGCTTTACCATCGATGAAATCCGACCGCTGTCACGTGATTGGGCGTTTGCGCGTACGCGCTCTAACGGTACGGTCAAGCGGCTGTCCAGCGACCAGCAAAGCAGTGCCGAAGGCAACCAGGAAATCTTCCTGCTACATCGAGAAACCGGTGGTCAATGGCGCTTTGCGCGCTACATCTTCACGACCACCCAGCCGCCCAAATTGCCGTGAGGTACACGAGCGCATCCTCGCTCAAGCCCTTAAACAACAAACCCGGCACATGGCCGGGTTTGCTTGATCACACCTTGCGCTTACTTCGCCACGGACACCGATACTGTCGCGTCCAGCGCCTGCTGCGCACTGCGTTTGTGCTTGATGGCGTAGCACGCCGCCATGAACGCCACCCATACCGGGATCGCATACACCGACACCTGGATGCCGGGAGTCATCAACATGATCACCAGGATAAACGCCACGAACGCCAGGCAGAGGTAGTTGCCGTACGGGTACCACAGCGCCTTGAACAATGGCACCTGGCCGGTGCGGTTCATGTGCTGGCGGAACTTGAAGTGGGAGTAACTGATCATCGCCCAGTTGATCACCAAGGTGGCCACTACCAGGGACATCAGCAGTTCCAGCGCATGTTGCGGGATCAGGTAGTTCATCAGTACCGCCACCAGGGTGATCGCCGCTGAAGCGAGGATCGAACGCACCGGCACGCCGCGCTTGTCGATCTTCGCCAAAGCCCGTGGCGCATCGCCCTGCTCGGCCATGCCCAGCAGCATGCGGCTGTTGCAGTAGGTGCCGCTGTTGTACACCGACAGCGCTGCGGTCAACACCACGAAGTTGAGGATGTGCGCGGCGGTATTGCTGCCCAGCATCGAGAACACTTGCACGAATGGGCTGCCGCTGTAGGCATCACCGGAGGCATTGAGGGTCGCCAGCAGGCTGTCCCAGGGCGTCAGCGACAACAGCACCACCAAGGCACCGATGTAGAAAATCAGGATGCGGTAGATCACCTGGTTGATCGCCTTGGGGATCACCGTGCGTGGTTTGTCGGCTTCGGCGGCGGTAAAGCCGAGCATTTCCAGGCCGCCGAACGAGAACATGATGATCGCCATGGCCATCACCAGGCCGCTGACGCCGCTGGGGAAAAAGCCACCGTGATCCCACAGGTTGCTGACCGAGGCTTGCGGGCCGCCGTTGCCGCTGACCAGCAGGTAGCTGCCCAGGGCGATCATGCCGACAATGGCCACGACCTTGATGATGGCGAACCAGAACTCCGCTTCACCAAAGACTTTGACGTTCGCCAGGTTGATCAGGTTGATCAGCACAAAAAACACCGCCGCCGAGACCCAGGTCGGGATCTCCGGCCACCAGTAGTGCACGTATTTGCCGACAGCGGTCAGCTCCGACATGCCCACCAGAATGTACAGAATCCAGCAGTTCCAGCCCGACAGGAAGCCGGCGAAACCGCCCCAGTACTTGTGGGCGAAGTGGCTGAAGGAGCCGGCAACCGGCTCTTCGACGATCATTTCGCCGAGCTGGCGCATGATCATGAAGGCGATGAAGCCACAGATGGCATAACCCAGGATCATCGATGGGCCGGCGGACTTGAGCACCCCGGCCGAGCCCAGGAACAGGCCGGTGCCGATGGCGCCCCCGAGGGCGATCAACTGGATATGCCGATTTTTCAGGCCGCGTTTCAGCTCGCCTGAAGAAGAATGGGGTCCACTCATGAAAAGGGTCTCACGCAAGGTTTGATGATGTTGAATGCACGTTGCTGTCTTGAATCTCGACTCAAGCAGCGCCGCTCAAACCCCAGCGCAGGCACCAGGAGTACAGCGTCTTTCTAACGGTCATGCGTCACCTGTTTGTTTTTATCTGTGACGAAATCGAACCCGTCCGGCTCGTGGCCGGGCGGAGTGATCAGGGGTGATAACCCTGAGGTCTTGGCCTTTGGCGTGGGTACGCAAGGGAGTCACAGTAAAACGCGGCGCATTGTACACCGCTCGACAGCTTGAGGCCGACCTCTGCAAGCGACCGCGACAATCTGTCAGAGATTCCTTACGGCCAGCCCATGCCCCCCAATACCCGGCCTAACCTGTAAATATGTCGTTACAACCCGTAAAACCAGCGTTACAGGCAGCTCAATCTGTCATCTAACGGAAAATTGTCGGTAGGAAAAACCTGATCAATCGGTTCAGCCAGCCTTCTGTTTTTTCAGAAAAAAAATCAACGCCGAAAAAACAGAACAAAAAATTCAAATGAGACCGTGTCAATAAATTTTTTGCATTCTGAAACGCTCTCGCCTAGGTTCTTGAACTTGCCCAGCGAAGCCCGCTGGCATGCCCGTTCTCAAACAACGTCCTCTAGGAGATACACCATGCAAGCACTGGAAAACGACCTGGAAACCGAACTGCAACTCGACGATTGGTTTGAAGCGCCGACCCATGAGGCCGCCGTTGAAATGATGCAAGCCGATGCCGTGGTGCCGTTCGGCACCGCGATGTGGCCTTTCTAAGAAACGGCAGGCATCCGGCAGGTGCTGTGCACGGCACCTGCCCCCCTTACCCAAGGCATCAAAGGACGTACGTCATGGACAAGGCCCGCGCCGTCGAACACTTTCTCTACTACCTCGCTCATCACCCGGCCCTGAACGGCCTGAACCGCCCTACCGTGCTGCTCGGCCATACCGACCGCTACGACGCCATCGCCCAGACAATCATCCAAGGCAGCGCCGCGCGCTTCAACTTCCAGGTACAGCGCCTGGACCTGGCGCCCAGCGAAGCCCTGGCCCAAGCCATCGAGGCCTGTGACCTCTACCTGTTTCTCTACGACTCTTCGACCCTGCCTAACCCACGCGCCGAAGGCCCGGACTTTATCCGCGCCCTGCAAGGCGTGATGGCCGAGCACTGGAAGAAATCCCTGCTGTTCAAGGATTATGGCGACTATTTCTACGACACGTTCAGCGTCGAGCCCCAGCGCATCGCCGACCTCAACGCCACGCTGATCCGGCGCATGTCCGATGCCCGCGTGCTGAGCTTTACCGACAAACACGGCTCACGCCTGGAGGCGCCGCTGAGCAGCATCAAGAAGTGGACCAATATCAACGGCGTGGGCAACCACGACCTGGCCCCCGGCGAAATCGCCACCCACAGCGAGGCCATCAATGGCCAGGTGCGCTTTGTCGGCACCTTCCTCAGCACCATCCCCTTTGCGCGCAAATACGGCGTTCTGCAATCGCCGTTGGAGCTGTGGATCGAAAACTCGACCGTTTGCAGCGTGGCCAGTGACGTGCCTGGGCTGGCGGATGACTTCAACAAATACCTGAACGCCAACCCGTCCAACCGTCGTGTGGAGGAGCTGGGAATTGGCACCAATGAAGGGGTCAAGGATTTGTATGCGCGCAACGCCGGCTTCGAAGAGCGCCATTGCGGCTTGCACCTGGGCTTGGGCGGCGGGCAGAAAGGCAGCCATCACCTGGACTTGATCTTCGCCAGCGGGGTGCTGGCGCTGGATGACAAGCCGGTGTTTGACGGCACCTTTGCCTTCTGAACACCGACTTCAACCTCCACAGAGATCAATTGTGGGAGGGGGCTTGCTCCCGACGGCAGTGGGTCTGCTTATGAAGATGGTGGCTGGTACACCGCTATCGGGAGCAAGCCCCCTCCCACACTTTTTGACCTGATTCCAAGGCAAAAAAACAGCCATCACTTGGATTGGACGGCGCTTTTGCCTTCTGAACACCGACTTCAACCTCCACAGAGATCAATTGTGGGAGGGGGCTTGCTCCCGATGGCAGTGGGTCTGCTTATGAAGATGGTGCCTGGTACACCACTATCGGGAGCAAGCCCCCTCCCACACTTTTTGACCTGATTCCAAGGCAAAAAGGTAGCCATCACTTGCAGTTGACGGCGCCTTTGCCTTCTGAACACTGACTTCAACCTCCACAGAGATCAATTGTGGGAGGGGGCTTGCTCCCGATGGCAGTGGGTCTGCTTATGAAGATGGTGCCTGGTACACCGCTATCGGGAGCAAGCCCCCCTCCCACACTTTTTGACCTGATTCCAAGGCAAAAAAAACGCCAACCCCTAGGGTTGGCGTTTTTGTGCAGCACTTACCTTACTGCGGCTTCTTGCGACCAAAACCCGGGCGCTGACCCGAACCGGCCGGTGCGCCACGGCGCTTGCCCGACGGCTCGTCGGCGACCAGTTTAGGGCCGGGGCGCTTGTTCGCCGCCGGCTTGGAAGGACGCTTGGTGTTGGCGCTGTCGGCGGGGCGATCCGCTTCACCACGGTTGCTGCGACCACCGGCCGGAGCCGGACGCGGCGCGCGTGGTGCACGTTCACCTTCCTGACGCGATGGCGCGGTTGGGCGACGCTCGCCTTCGATGTGCGGCTCACGGGAAATACGACCACCGGTTGCCGGCGCATTGAGTGCCGGGCGCAGGGTCCGGGCCACGCGTTCGGTACGCGCCACAGGGCGCGACGATTTACGCTGCATGCGCTCGAGCTTGTCTTTGCTCTTGGCGTTCATCTGTGGCATCGCCACTGGCGTCAGGCCGACTTCGGCACTGAGGATGTCGACTTCGTACTGGCTCATTTCACGCCAGCGCCCCATCGGCAGGTCGGAGTTCAAGAACACCGGCCCGAAACGCACGCGCTTCAGGCGGCTGACCACCAGGCCCTGGGATTCCCACAGACGACGCACTTCACGGTTACGACCTTCCATCACCACGCAGTGGTACCAGTGGTTGAAACCTTCGCCACCTGGCGCCTGCTTGATGTCGGTGAACTTGGCCGGACCGTCTTCCAGCACCACGCCCGCCTTGAGACGTTCGATCATCTCGTCATCGACTTCACCGCGTACACGCACCGCGTATTCACGATCCATCTCGTAGGACGGGTGCATCAGGCGGTTGGCCAGCTCACCGTCGGTGGTGAACATCAGCAAACCGGTGGTGTTGATGTCCAGGCGACCGATGTTGATCCAACGGCCTTCCTTCGGCTTGGGCATCTTGTCGAACACGGTCGGACGGCCTTCCGGGTCGTCACGGGTGCAGATCTCGCCATCGGGCTTGTTGTACATGATCACGCGGCGCACCGACTCGGCGGCCTCTTCACGCTTGATGACCTTGCCATCAATAGTGATTGCATCGTGCAGGTCCACGCGCTGGCCAAGAGTGGCCTCGACGCCGTTGACCTTGATGCGCTTCTGGGTGATCCAGGCTTCGACGTCGCGGCGCGAGCCCACGCCGATACGCGCCAGCACCTTTTGCAGTTTTTCGCCTGCTGGGCCGATTTCCTGGCTGTCGTTCTGGTCTTTGTCGTTCATCTTAAGCACCTCCCGGTGGGTCGATTCAGGCGCGGCCTGAAGAGTGTTGAAAGCGGGGCTTTGGCCGAATAGGTCGGCAAAGGGTCGCGAATCATACGCGCATGGCGCGTGTTGCGCACCACAGAGTAGTCGATTAGCGCCAAGTCATTCACTTTTCCGCCGACCGGTGAGGATTGTGGGAGGGGGCTTGCTCCCGATTGCGATGTGTCAGTCTCAATCTCCTTGACTGAGCCACCGCTATCGGGAGCAAGCCCCCTCTCACATAAGGTCCTTGAGTCAGTCTTCGAACTGGCGTCGCTCGGCCTCGATGGCTTCGGCCAGGGCTCGGGCTTCGTCCTCTTCGTCGCTCAGCGGCGGTTGTTCGAGGGCAGCGACGGCGGCCAGGAGCTTTTCCCGGGCCTGGGCAACGCCGAGGATGTCTTCCTCTGACTCTGGCTCTGGCTCTGGCTCTGGCTCTGGTTCTAGCTCTGGCTCAACCTGTTCCTGGGGTTGCGCCTGCACAGTATCCTCGCGCAGCAAATCGTCGAAGTCCGTCTTGATGCCCTGTTCCATGTCGTCCAGTTCCAGCAACAACGTATGGAAACTGGTTTCGTCCTTCGGCTCTTCCGGCTCGGCCGTGGCGTCCGCCAACTCCTGCAGGCCGGGGGGAACCGGGGCATCGTCGAAGTCGAGCACCGGCTCGGCCTCCATCTCGCGCAGTTCGGCCAAGGGCGGCAAGTCGTCGAGATTTTTCAGGTTGAAGTGGTCGAGAAACATCTTGGTGGTCGCGAACATCGCCGGCTTACCGGGTACGTCCCGGTAACCGACGATGCGAATCCACTCGCGCTCAAGCAACGTCTTGACGATATGGCTATTGACCGCCACGCCCCGCACATCCTCGATCTCGCCCCGCGTGATCGGCTGGCGATAGGCGATCAGCGCCATGGTCTCCAGCATAGCCCGCGAATACCGCTGCGGGCGTTCCTCCCACAAGCGGCCGACCCATGGGGAAAATTTCTCACGGATCTGCAGGCGATAACCCGAAGCCACTTCCAGCAGCTCAAAGGCACGGCCCTCGCAGGACTTGCGCAGAATCTCCAGCGCCTTCTTGAACACTGGCGGCTCGGGGCGCTCGGCTTCTTCAAACAGTTCGAACAGGCGCTCCAGGGATTGCGGCTTGCCCGAGGCCAGGAGAAAAGCTTCCAGCAACGGCGCCAGTTCGCGGGGTTCAGTCAGATTCATCGATTCAGCTCTTTATTCGGCTCGCGCCCGCACGTGGATAGCCGCAAAAGGCTCATTCTGGACCAGCTCGACCAACGATTCCTTGACCAGTTCGAGGATCGCCATAAAGGTCACCACGACTCCCAGGCGCCCTTCTTCAGCGGTGAACAGTTCGACAAAGGGCACAAAACCACCGCCTTTCAGACGTTCAAGCACATCGCTCATGCGTTCGCGCGTCGACAGCGCCTCGCGACTGACCTGATGGCTTTCAAACATGTCGCCACGGCGCAGCACCTCGGCCATGGACATCAACAGTTCTTCCAGGCTCACGTCCGGCAACAGCTTGCGCGCCCGTGCCTGCGGGGCATCCAGCTTGGGGACCACCACATCACGACCGACCCGGCTCAAGCCATCAATGCCTTCGGCGGCGGCCTTGAAGCGTTCGTACTCTTGCAGACGGCGGATCAGCTCGGCACGCGGGTCGTCCTCTTCGGCTTCCACCGTCTCCGAGCGCGGCAACAGCATGCGCGACTTGATCTCGGCGAGCATGGCCGCCATCACCAGGTATTCGGCGGCCAGTTCCAGGCGTACCGATTGCATCAGCTCGACATAGCCCATGTATTGGCGGGTGATTTCCGCCACCGGAATATCGAGGATGTTGATGTTCTGCTTGCGGATCAGGTACAGCAGCAAGTCGAGCGGGCCTTCGAAGGCTTCAAGAAAGACTTCCAGGGCGTCCGGCGGGATGTACAGGTCCAGCGGCATTTCCATGACCGCCTGGCCATACACCATGGCGAACGGCAGTTCCTGCTGGGCGCCCGCCTGGGGGTCAACGGTTTCCACGACCGACATTCAGGCCTCGACCATAAACGGCGCCGGGTCGCCACAGCCCACGCGGACCACTTCGGGCTCGCCGTCGGCCAGGTTGATCACGGTGGAGGCCTTGTTGCCGCCGTAGCCGCCGTCGATGATCAGGTCGACATGTTTTTCCAGCAAACGGCGCATCTCGTAGGGGTCATACAAGGGCTCTTCTTCACCCGGCAGGATCAGCGACACACTCATCAATGGCTCGCCCAGCTCAGCCAACAGCGCCAGGGCAATCGGATGCTCCGGCACCCGCAGGCCGATGGTGCGTTTTTTCGGGTGCAGCAACAGGCGCGGCACTTCGCGGGTGGCGTTGAGGATAAAGGTGTAGGGCCCCGGCGTGTGTGCCTTGAGCAGGCGGAAAGTGCCGGTGTCGACCTTGGCGAACAGCCCCAGTTGGGACAGGTCGCTGCAGATCAGTGCAAAGTTGTGGTTCTTGTCCAGATCCCGCAGGCGTCTGACCCGCTCGACCGCACTTTTGTCACCGATCTGGCAACCGATGGCGTAGGACGAGTCCGTGGGGTAGATCACCACACCGCCGGCGCGAATGATCTCCACGGCCTGTTTTATCAGGCGCGCTTGCGGGTTTTCCGGATGAATCTGGAAGAATTGGCTCACGTGTTCTACCTGTTCAGACGGTGGCAGTAATGGGGTCATGCTTGAATCGCCCCCACAGGAGCGGCAGGTCTTCCGGGACTTGGCGATACTCGCCGATCTCGGACCAGCCGCCTGGGCCATGAAAATCACTGCCGGCGCTGACCAGCAGACCAAATTCGCGGGCAAGGATCGCCAGGCTGCCGACTTGTTCGGCGGGCTGATGCCCATTGACCACTTCGATTGCGTGGCCACCCGCTCCAATATAGTCGCCAATCAGCTTGCGGCGCTTGCTGCGGGTGAAATCGTAATGCCAGGGGTGCGCCAGGCTGACCCAGGCACCGGAGGCGCGCAATGTCTCGACGGTGTCTTCCAGGGTCGGCCAATGCAGCTTCACATCGCCCAGCTTGCCGGCGCCCAGCCATTTGCGGAAGGCCTCGGCACGGTCTTTGACAAACCCTTCACGCACCATCCAGTCGGCAAAATGCGGCCGGGCCGGCGCGTTGCCGCTGTCACCCAGCTCCTGCTGGATGGCGCGGGCACCGTCGAGGGCATTGGGCATGCCTTTGAGGCTGAGTTTGCGGCTTATTTCTTCGGACCGCAGCCAGCGGCCATCGTGCAATTGGGCGATGGCCTTCACCAGTGGCGGGGCTGCCTGGTCGAAACCGTAGCCCAGCACATGAATAGTGGCGCCGCCCCAAGTGCAGGACAATTCCACGCCGTTGACCAGTTGCATGCCCAGGGCATGGGCGGCTGCGCGGGCTTCATCCAGCCCCTCGAGGGTGTCATGGTCGGTCAATGACAAGACTCGCACGCCTTTTTCAAACGCTCGCGCAACCAGTGCCGCGGGCGCCAGGGCGCCGTCGGAGGCTGTGCTGTGGCAGTGCAAATCAACATTCACGGGACTGTGTAACCTCAAGTCAGCTGGCGCTTTCGCTACCAAGGATGTTTGTTATTATGCCGCCACATCCAGCTTCTGGCTCTTACTGTGAAACAATTCATCGACTTCATCCCGCTGTTGCTGTTTTTCATCGTTTACAAACTCGACCCCAGGGTCATCGATCTAGCGGGCCACGAGCTGACCGTCGGAGGCATCTACAGCGCCACTGCCGTGCTGATCATCAGCTCCGTGGTGGTCTACGGCGCGATCTTCATTTCCCAGCGCAAACTGGAAAAAAGCCAATGGCTGACCCTGGTCGCCTGCCTGGTCTTCGGCAGCCTGACCCTGGCCTTCCACAGCGAAACCTTCCTCAAGTGGAAAGCCCCGGCGGTGAACTGGCTGTTCGCCCTGGCGTTCATCGGCAGCCACTTCGTCGGCGACCGCCTGTTGATCAAGCGGATCATGGGCCATGCACTGACCCTGCCGGAGCCGGTCTGGACACGCCTGAACGTGGCCTGGATCGTGTTTTTCCTGTTCTGCGGCGCCGCCAACCTGTTCGTGGCCTTTACCTTCCAGGACTACTGGGTGGACTTCAAGGTGTTCGGCAGCCTGGCCATGACCGTGCTGTTCCTGGTCGGCCAGGGTATCTACCTGTCCCGTCACCTGCATGACACCGACCCTACCACGCCGAAAACCGAGGACTGACATGCTCTACGCAATCATTGCCACCGACGTCGCCAACTCCCTGGAAAAACGCCTGAGTGTGCGCCCAGCCCACGTGGAGCGCCTGCATGTGCTGCAAGCCGAAGGCCGCCTGGTGCTGGCAGGCCCGCACCCTGCGGTCGACAGCAACGACCCGGGCGCGGCCGGCTTCATTGGCAGCCTGATCGTCGCCGAGTTTGCGTCCCTGGCCGATGCCCAGGCGTGGGCGAAGGCCGATCCGTATGTCGCGGCCGGCGTCTACGCCGATGTGCTGATCAAGCCGTTCAAGCAAGTCCTGCCGTAATGCAAGGAGCGTCGAACCTAATCGGTTCGGCGTACTCCTAATGGCTCATTATTCCCGGTAACCTGCCGACAACGTTCTGAATATTCGTGTGGAATCAGGAGTTCCGATGCGCTTACGTCAGTTGTGTCTGTTGGCAGTGTTAACGATCGGGGCTACGGCCCACGCTGAAGAAACCTCGAGCACCGGCAGTTCCACGCCCCTGTCCTTGAGTGCCGGCAGCCAGATCACCGAGTTGCAGCAACGCTTGCAAGAAAGCGAACGACAACGGGAAGAACTGAGCAAACAACTGCAAAGCGCGGATGCCGCCCGCGAAAGCGCCCAACTGAATCGCTTGCGCCAGGAGAACCAACGCCTGGCCCAGCAACTCAAAGAAACACAGGGTGGCGCCTTGACGCGCTGGCTGACCGAACAACAACAGTGGTTCGTCACGGGTGCGGCCGTCGCGCTGATCGCCTTGCTGTGCGGGATCTTCGCCAGCGGTGGGCACCGTCGCCGTCGACAATGGCTAAATTGAGTAAGTCATGAGCGAGCTGTTACTGATAGATGATGACCAGGAGCTCTGTGAGCTGCTGAGCAGTTGGCTGAGCCAGGAAGGCTTTCACGTACGCGCCTGCCACGATGGCTTGAGCGCCCGCAAAGCCTTGGCCGACGCCGCCCCGGCGGCGGTGGTGCTTGACGTGATGCTGCCCGACGGCAGCGGCCTGGAATTGCTCAAGCAATTGCGCACCGACCATCCGGAGCTACCGGTACTGATGCTTTCGGCCCGTGGCGAACCGCTGGACCGTATCCTCGGCCTGGAACTGGGCGCCGACGACTACCTGGCCAAACCCTGCGACCCTCGGGAACTCACCGCCCGCCTGCGCGCCGTGCTGCGCCGCAGCCACCCTGCGGCCGTATCCACGCAGATGGAACTGGGTGACCTGTGCTTCAGCCCGGTGCGCGGCGTGGTCAGCATCGATGAACAGGAATTCTCTCTCACCGTCTCCGAAAGCCGTCTGCTGGAAGCCTTGCTGCGCCAGCCCGGCGAACCGCTGGACAAGCAGGAACTGGCGCAGATCGCACTGGGGCGCAAGCTGACGCTCTACGACCGCAGCCTGGACATGCACGTCAGCAACCTGCGCAAGAAGATCGGCCCGCACCCGGACGGTCGGCCACGGATCGTGGCATTGCGTAGCCGCGGTTATTACTACAGCCTTTAAGGCAGTTCTAAGTGGCAAGCTGCAAGCGGCAAGTGAAAAGCGCTGACTTGCTGCTTGCAGCTGACAACTTGCAGCTGCGCCTCTCCCTTACCAAACCTTTACCCTCTCCTGACGGCGCCTGACCTTGATCTCCTTAATCTACCCACATCCGGACTCACCGGAATAGAGACAGGAGAATCACCATGCGCAAGACCCTTATCGCTCTGATGTTCGCCGCTGCCCTGCCGACCGTTGCCATGGCCGCCATGCCGGAAGGCCCAGGCCCGATGGGCGGCCCTGAAGGTCACATGATGGGTGGCCCGGGCCACGGCGGTGAACACGGTCCACGCGGCAGAGGCGGCCCATTCCGCGAGCTGGACCTGAGCAAGGAACAACGCCAGCAAATCGGCAAGTTGATGGGTGAGCAATGGCACGCTCGCAAAGACCTGGTCAAAAAGTACCTGGACAAACTCCCGGCCGCCGACCAGAAAGCCATGCAGGATGAGATCGAGGCGGGCAAGCTGAAAACCCAGGCCGACATCCGCGCCGTGCTGAAACCCGATCAGCAGAAGAAATTCGACGAGATCGTCAAGAAACAAGCCGAGCGCCGTGCCGAATGGAAGGAATTCCAAGCCTGGAAAGCCCAACAGCCGCAAAAAGCGCAATAATGCTCTAGCTTTACTTCCCCAGCCCAGCGGCGCACCCGCTGGGCTTTTCCTGTTTGAGGGTTTCCTGTGCGCTCATTGTTCTGGCGGATCCTGGCAAGTTTCTGGCTGGCCATCGCCTTGGTTGCCGGGTTATCGATCCTGCTTGGGCACATGCTTAATCAAGATGCCTGGATTCTCAGCCGCCACCCCGGCCTGCGCAATCTGGCGCAGGAATGGACCCAGCTCTATGAAGCCCAGGGCGAGGACGCCGCGCAGGACTTGCTGCAGCAGCGCAAACGCCAGTACCACATCGACGTGCAAGTGCTGAACGAAAGCGGCGATCCAGTGGTGCGCGGCACCTTCCCGCGCCGCGCCGCCGCTTTCGAAGCCAAACAGAACGACAGCAAGGACGGCCACCTGCCGTGGCGGCGCCTGACCGCCGAGTACACCAGCGAAAAAACCGGTGACACTTACCTGCTGATCTACCGCATCCCCCACCCGGAACTGGACGCCTGGCATCGGGGCAGCCTGATGTGGCCGCTGAGCGCCTTGGCGATTGCCTTGGTGGTGCTGACCTTGTTCAGCCTGCTGGTGACGCTGTCCATCACCCGTCCGCTCAGCCGTCTGCGCGGGGCCGTGCACGATCTTGGCCAGACCACCTACCAGCAGAACAGCCTGGCGAAACTGGCCAACCGCCGCGATGAGTTCGGCGTACTGGCCAACGACTTCAACCGCATGGGCGCACGCCTGCAAAGCCTGATCGGCAGCCAACGCCAGTTGCTGCGCGATGTGTCCCACGAACTGCGTTCACCGTTGGCCCGCCTGCGCATCGCCCTGGCCCTGGCCGAACGCGCCAGCCCCGAAGAGCGCGAGCGCCTGTGGCCGCGCCTGACCCGCGAATGCGACCGCCTGGAAGCGCTGATCAGCGAAATCCTGGTGCTTGCCCGCGTCGATGCCGACAACGCCAGTGCCGAAGAAATGGACCTGGTCCCGCTGCTCAAAACCCTGCAAAAGGACGCCCAGCTCGGTGCACCGGAGCAGGTAGTCGCGCTGAACGCCGACGCCGACCTGCACCTCAAAGGCTGGCCGACCATGATCGAACGGGCGGTGGATAACCTGTTGCGCAATGCCCAACGCTTTAACCCACCGGGGCAGCCTATCGAGTTGCAAGCCCAACGCCAGGGTGAGCGCATTCTGATCAGCGTGCGTGACCATGGCCCCGGCGTCGAAGCCGAGCACCTGAGCCAGCTGGGCGAACCGTTTTACCGCGCCCCCGGGCAGACCGCCCAGGGCCACGGTCTTGGCCTGGCCATTGCGCGCCGCGCCGCCGAACGCCATGGCGGCAGCCTGCTCCTGAGCAACCATCCCGACGGCGGTTTTATCGCCAGTATCGACCTGCCGTTGCAACCTGGGGTTGTCACGCCGGTGTGATGATCTTCTATAGTGGCCCTTCTCTTACGGAGGGCCTTTGATGATTGACTTGCTGACACCCATCCAAGCCGCACTCGATTTACCGCCGACCCCACTGGCCAGAACCTCGGCCGGTGCCCTGCCCTCGACCTTCGCCGTCACCGAACTGGCCGTTGCCAGCATCGGCGCCGCCGGCCAGGCCGTCGCGCAGCTGGTCCAGCAACAGACCGGGCGCTTGCCTGCGGTCACGGTGGACCAGCGCCTGGCGTCCTTCTGGTTCTCGTCGTCGATTCGCCCGGTTGGCTGGCAGGTACCGCCGCTGTGGGACCCGGTAGCCGGTGACTATGCCAGTGCCGATGGCTGGATTCGTTTACACACCAACGCACCCCATCACCGCGCGGCCGCCGAAAGCATACTGGGCAAAGTCACCGACCGAACCGACATGGCCGGCAAAGTGGCAACCTGGAACGCTGCAGACCTGGAGCAGGCGATCGTCGATGCGGGCGGTTGCGCCGCGCAGATGCGTAGCTGGCAGGCCTGGCAAACCCACCCCCAAGGGTTGGCGGTGAATGCCGAGGCGTTGGTACAGCGACGTACCTTCGACACGGTGACTGAACAACCCTGGCTCGGCTCCGTCGCGCGCCCACTGGCGGGGATCAAGGTGCTTGACCTCACCCGGGTTTTGGCCGGCCCCGTGGCCAGCCGCTTCCTGGCTGGCCTCGGCGCCGATGTGCTGCGTATCGATTCACCCAGCTGGAACGAACCGGGCGTGGTGCCGGAGATGACCCTGGGCAAACGCTGCGCCCGTCTGGACCTGAAAAGCGCCGAAGGCCGGCAGATCTTCGAGACGCTGCTCAAAGATGCGGACATCCTGTTCCACGGCTATCGCGCCGACGCCCTGGAGCACCTGGGCTACAACGCCGAGGAACGGCAACGACTCGCCCCCGGCCTGATCGACGTGAGTCTCAACGCTTACGGCTGGAGCGGGCCGTGGCGCAATCGGCGGGGTTTCGACAGCCTGGTGCAGATGAGCAGCGGGATTGCCGAAGCCGGCCTGGCCTGGCAACAGGCGGACAGACCGGTGCCGCTACCGGTACAGGCGCTGGATCACGCTACCGGGTATCTGCTGGCGGCCGGTGCGATTCAAGCCTTGAGTGAGCGCTTGAAAACCGGGCGTGGCAGTTCGGCGCGGTTGTCATTGGCCCGCACGGCGAAGTTGCTGGTGGACGCCGGGCAAGTGCCCGCGCAACCGGCGCTACGCGCTGAAGGGCCGGATGATCAAGGCTTGGTGGTGGAGCCGACGGCCTGGGGCCCGGCGCATCGGTTGCTGGCGCCGTTGAGCATCAGCGGGACGCCATTGCAGTGGGAGTTGCCGGCTGGGGAACTGGGTTCGCATCGACCGCAGTGGTGACCTTAAGACTGCTATCGGGAGCAAGCCCCCTCCCACACTCGACTGCATTGCAAATCAAGTGTGGGAGGGGGCTTGCTCCCGATGAGGCCAGTACTGCCACACTCAATCCCCCCGGCTCAGCGACGTCCACAAATGCTGCGCCGCATAGGCCCTCAAAGGCCGCCATGCCTCGGCGCGGGCCAGCAATTGTCGCGCCGAAACCGGCCCGCCCTCTAACGCTGCCAACGCATTGATCAAGCCGATATCGCCGGAGGCAAACGCATCCGGCTCGCGCATCTGACGCATGGCGATGTACTGCGCGGTCCAGTCGCCGATGCCCGGCAAAGCCACCAGCCGCGCCACGCCCTCCTTGAGAGTGGCCTTGGGCTCGAATACTTGCGGATCATCCAGCCACGCCTGGGCCACTCCCGACAAGGTCCGTCCCCGCGCCTTGGGCATGCCCAGGCTCGCCAGGTCCGCTGCGGCGAGGACCTGGGCCGTGGGGAACGCATGGGTGATGCCCGGGTGCGGTGTTTGCAGCGGCCGCCCATAGTGCGCCACCAACTTGCCTGCCAGGCGGATAGCCGCAACCACTGTGATCTGCTGCCCCAGCACCGCGCGAATCGCCAGCTCCAGCCCATCCCAAGTGCCTGGAACCCGAAGCCCCGGGCGAGCGGCGACCAATGCGGCCATCAGCGGATCGGCAGCCAATTGCGCGCCGATCAACTCGGGCTGTGCATCCAGATCAAACATTGCCCTCAAGCGTCGCTCGATCTCGGGCAGGGCCTGCGCGTCGGGAAACGCCACCTCAACCTCCAACCAATCGCCCGAACCCGGCGCCACACAGATCCAACCCAACTGCCCATTCACACTGATGCTGCGCCGATACACGCCGTCGACCAGGGTTTCCAGGCCGGTAATTGCACGCATCGTCAGAAAATCCACCATCGCAGCCCAATCATATGGCGGCTGATACACCAGTCTCACAACGACAACACCCCGCTGTACAAGCCATACGCCGCCAGGCCTGCGCCAGCGATCACGCCGCTGAAAATGCCTTTTTCCATCAGCGTGAACAAGGGGCGGCCCTGTTCGCGCTTGGCCTGGGCGAACAGAATCACCCCCGGTGCGTAAAGCAGTGCTGACAACAACAGGTATTTCAGGCCCGCGGCGTAGAGCAGCCAGAGGGCATAACCGAGGGCGATCAGCCCGACCAGTAAATCCTGCCGGCGTCGGCGCTGGGCGCCTTCATAGGTTTCGCCGCGCCCACTCAGCAACACGGCATAGGCCGCCGACCAGAGGTAGGGCACCAGAATCATCGAAGACGCGAGGTAAATCAGGGTGGTGTAGGTGCTTTGGGAAAACAGCGTCACCACCAGAAAAGCCTGGATCATCACGTTGGTCAGCCACAAGGCGTTGACCGGCACCTGGTTGGCGTTTTCCTTTTTCAGGAAGGCCGGCATGGTCTTGTCCTGCGCCGTGGAGTAGAGGATCTCGGCGCAGAGCAACGCCCACGAGAGCAAGGCCCCCAGCAATGACACCGCCAGGCCGAGGCTGATCAGCATCGCGCCCCACGGGCCAACGATATGTTCCAGCACGCCGGCCAGGGACGGGTTTTGCAATTGCGCCAACTCCGGCCGGCTCATGATGCCCAGGGACAACACATTCACCAGCACCAGCAGCGCCAGCACGCCAAGAAAGCCGGTCACCGTGGCGCGCCCCACATCCACGCGTTTCTCGGCCCGCGCCGAATACACGCTGGCCCCTTCGATGCCGATGAACACAAACACGGTGACCAGCATCATGTGGCGCACCTGGTCGACCACGCTGCCGATCTTCGGGTTGCCCAGGCCCCAGATATCCCGGGTGAAGATATCCGCCTTGAACGCCACGGCGGCGATCACGATAAACATCAGCAGCGGCACGATCTTCGCCACGGTAGTGATCTGGTTGATGAACGCCGCCTCCTTGATCCCGCGCAGTACCAGAAAATGCACCGCCCACAGCAACAGCGACGCACAGCCGATGGCGACCGGCGTATTCCCCTGGCCGAACACCGGAAAAAAGTAGCCGAGGGTGCTGAACAGCAAGACGAAGTAGCCGACGTTGCCCATCCAGGCACTGATCCAATAGCCCCACGCCGATGAGAAACCCATGTAGTCGCCAAACCCGGCCTTGGCATAGGCATACACTCCGGAATCCAGCTCGGGCTTGCGATTGGCCAGGGTCTGGAACACGAACGCGAGGGTCAGCATGCCGACGGCGGTGATGGCCCAACCAATCAATACGGCACCCACCTCGGCGCGGGCAGCCATGTTTTGCGGCAGAGAAAAGATCCCGCCGCCAATCATCGATCCCACCACCAAGGCAATCAGGGCACTGAGTCGCAGTTTCTGCGGCGATTGGGACATGAACACTCCTGATGAACAACAACTTGAGCTGAAAACTGTGCACTTCGCTCATTGACTCGGCGAGCGCAACGTTTATTAGAAACCGCGATAAAACTTACTTATTCATAACGTAGCGGCATTTCAATTAATCCGATTCGGGTTTATTTAGAATTTAAATACTGCAATCTATGGCCTATCGCCATCTTTCTGTCAAAAGTTTGCACAATCGAGAATACAGACTAGTTTAAAACATCCATACCGCTGCCCACTGATTAACCACAAAGAAGAGAGCGCTCTAGAAAGCGTTTCTCCGAGGATTTTCATCGCCCGCGAATCGCCATCCTAAGTCATTAATTCACAATGGAATGTGCCAATGAAGTGATCTGAGTCAGCTGTTTGATTAGCGCACAGAATTATTCTGTGGTCTCTCTTCTCCTGCATTGGAGTCATGCAATGTCTGAAACTCCCGGAAAACTTAGGCTGGGTGCACTGGTTGCACTTGTCGTGGGTTCGATGATTGGCGGCGGGATATTTTCTTTGCCGCAAAACATGGCCGCCAGCGCCGACGTCGGCGCCGTATTGATTGGCTGGTTCATCACCGCCATCGGCATGCTGACCCTCGCATTTGTGTTTCAGACCCTGGCCAATCGCAAGCCCGACCTCGACGGCGGGGTGTATGCCTACGCCAAGGCCGGGTTCGGCGACTACATGGGCTTCTCATCGGCGTGGGGCTATTGGATCAGCGCCTGGCTGGGCAACGTCGGCTACTTCGTCTTGCTGTTCAGTACCCTCGGTTACTTCTTCCCGATCTTCGGCGAGGGCAACACGCCGGCGGCCGTGATCGGCGCCTCGGTGCTGCTGTGGGCCGTGCATTTCCTGGTGCTGCGTGGCATCAAGGAAGCGGCGTTCATCAACCTGGTGACTACCGTCGCCAAGGTGGTGCCGCTGCTGCTGTTCGTGTTGATCGCCCTGTTCGCGTTCAAGCTGGAGATCTTCACCGCTGACATCTGGGGCGTGAAAAACCCCGACCTGGGCAGCGTGGCGAACCAGGTGCGCAACATGATGCTGGTCACCGTGTGGGTGTTCATCGGCATCGAAGGCGCGAGCATCTTCTCGTCCCGTGCGCAAAAGCGCAGTGACGTGGGCAAGGCCACCGTGATCGGCTTTATCACCGTGCTGCTGTTCTTGATGCTGGTGAACGTGCTGTCCCTGGGGATCATGACCCAGCCGGAACTGGCCAAGCTGCAGAACCCGTCGATGGCCGCCGTGCTGGAACATGTGGTGGGCCACTGGGGCGCGATACTGATCAGCGTCGGCTTGATCATCTCGCTGCTGGGAGCATTGCTGTCGTGGGTGCTGCTGTGTGCGGAGATCATGTTCGCCGCGGCCAAGGACCACACCATGCCGGAGTTTTTGCGCCGCGAAAACGCCAACCACGTGCCGGTCAACGCGCTGTGGTTGACCAACGCGATGGTGCAGCTGTTCCTGGTGATCACGCTGTTTTCCGCCAGCACCTACCTGTCGCTGATCTACCTCGCCACCTCGATGATCCTGGTGCCTTACCTGTGGTCGGCGGCCTACGCCCTGTTGCTGGCGGTACGCGGCGAGACCTACGAAAACGCCCTGCGCGAACGCAGGAAAGACCTGTGCATCGGCGCCATCGCCCTGATCTACGCGATCTGGCTGCTCTACGCCGGCGGCACCAAATATCTGTTGCTCTCCGCCCTGCTCTACGCCCCCGGCGCGATCCTGTTCGCCAAGGCCAAGCATGAACTGGGCAAACCGATTTTCACCAACGTCGAGAAGCTGATTTTCGCCGCTGTGGTCATAGGCGCCCTGCTGGCGGCCTACGGCCTCTACGACGGCTTCCTGACCCTATAGCGCTTTATCCAAAAGAAGTGTTTCTACTGGAGGATCTGTAATGACCACCGAAAAAGTGAAGTACGGCGTACATTCCGAAGCCGGCAAACTGCGCAAAGTCATGGTGTGCTCCCCAGGCTTGGCCCACCAGCGGCTGACCCCCAACAACTGCGATGAACTGCTGTTCGATGACGTACTGTGGGTCGCCCAGGCCAAGCGCGACCATTTTGATTTCGTCACCAAAATGCGCGAGCGGGACGTTGATGTGCTGGAAATGCACAACCTGCTCACCGATATCGTCGCGATCCCTGAAGCCCTGGATTGGATCCTGGAACGCAAGATCACCGCCAATACCGTGGGCCTGGGCCTGGTCGATGAAGTCGGCTCGTGGCTGCGCAGCCTTGAGCCGCGCAAGATCAGCGAATTCCTGATTGGCGGCGTGTCGGCCGATGACCTGCCGAGCAGCTTCGGTGGCAGGACCCTCGAGATGTTCCGCGACTTCCTCGGGCATTCGAGCTTCATCCTGCCGCCGCTGCCCAACACCCAGTTCACCCGCGACACCACCTGCTGGATCTACGGCGGTGTGACGCTGAACCCCATGTACTGGCCGGCGCGACGCCAAGAGACGCTGCTGACCACCGCCATCTACAAATTCCACCCTGAATTCACCAACGCGGACTTCCAGATCTGGTACGGCGACCCCGACCAGGAGCACGGTGCCTCCACCCTGGAAGGCGGCGACGTGATGCCTATCGGCAACGGCGTGGTGTTGATCGGCATGGGCGAGCGTTCGTCCCACCAGGCGATCGGCCAACTGGCGCGCAACCTGTTCAAGAACAAGGCGGTGGAGAAAGTGATCGTTGCCGGCCTGCCGAAATCCCGTGCGGCGATGCACCTGGACACCGTGTTCAGCTTCTGCGACCGCGACCTGGTCACCATCTTCCCCGAAGTGGTCAACCAGATCGTGCCCTTCACCCTGCGCCCTGACGAGAGCAAGCCCCACGGTATCGATATTCACCGGGAGAAAACCAACTTCCTCGACACCGTCGCCGCCGCCCTTGGCCTCAAGGCCCTGCGCGTGGTGGAAACCGGCGGCAACAGCTTCGCCGCCGAACGCGAGCAGTGGGACGACGGCAACAACGTCGTCGCCCTGGAGCCGGGAGTCGTGATCGGCTACGACCGCAACACCTCCACCAACACCCTGCTGCGCAAGGCCGGTGTGGAAGTCATCACCATCAGCGCCGGTGAACTGGGCCGTGGCCGTGGCGGCGGCCACTGCATGACCTGCCCGATCATCCGCGACCCTATCGACTACTAAACGACCATCTTCCCGGCGGCGTCCACCCGAAGCCGACCGGGCCGATTACCGAATCCAAGGAGAATCATCATGGCGTTCAACATCCACAACCGTAACCTGCTCAGCCTGGAACACCACACCCCGCGCGAGCTGCGCTACCTGCTGGACCTGTCCCGCGACCTCAAGCGCGCCAAGTACACCGGCACCGAACAGCAGCACTTGAAGGGCAACAACATTGCGCTGATCTTCGAAAAAACCTCGACACGCACCCGCTGCGCTTTCGAAGTGGCAGCCTATGACCAGGGCGCCAATGTCACCTACATCGACCCGAACTCCTCGCAGATCGGCCACAAAGAGAGCATGAAGGACACCGCCCGCGTGCTCGGGCGCATGTACGACGCCATTGAATACCGCGGTTTCAAGCAGGAAATCGTCGAGGAGCTGGCCAAGTTCGCCGGCGTGCCGGTGTTCAACGGCCTGACCGATGAATACCACCCCACCCAGATGATCGCTGACGTGCTGACCATGCGTGAACACGCTGACAAGCCCATCCACGAGATCAGCTACGCCTACCTGGGTGACGCACGCAACAACATGGGCAATTCGCTGTTGCTGGTGGGCGCCAAGCTGGGTATGGACGTACGCATCTGCGCGCCCAAGGCTTTGTGGCCTCACGACGACCTGGTGGGCCGCTGCAAGCAATACGCGCAAGAAAGCGGCGCACGCATCACCCTCACCGATGACCCGAAAGCTGCGGTCAAAGGTGTGGACTTCATCCACACCGACGTATGGGTATCCATGGGCGAGCCCGTGGAAGCCTGGGCAGAGCGTATCGAGCAATTGCTGCCGTACCAGGTCAACAGCCAATTGATGAAAGCCACCGGCAACCCGCGCACCAAGTTCATGCACTGCCTGCCGGCGTTCCATAACAGCGATACCAAAGTCGGCAAGCAGATCGCCGAGCAATACCCGCACCTGGCCAACGGCATTGAAGTGACCGATGACGTGTTCGAATCGCCAGCCTGCATCGCCTTCGAACAGGCGGAGAACCGCATGCACACCATCAAGGCGATCCTGGTCTCGACCCTGGCTGATTTGTAAACCATTGAAGGAACACGGATAAAACTGTGGGAGGGGGCTTGCTCCCGATGGCGGTGGGTCAGTTAACAAATTTGCTGAATGACACACCGCTATCGGGAGCAAGCCCCCTCCCACACTGTGTTCACAACGCAGAATTACAGAGGGACTTTTGTATGCGTATCGTCGTTGCACTGGGCGGTAACGCCCTGCTCCGCCGTGGCGAACCCATGACAGCGGACAATCAACGCGCCAATATCCGAATCGCCACCGAACAGATCGCCAAGATCCACCCCGGCAACGAGCTGGTGATCGCCCACGGCAATGGCCCGCAGGTTGGCCTGCTGTCGTTGCAGGCGGCGGCCTACACCCAGGTTTCACCGTACCCGCTGGACGTATTGGGTGCCGAGACCGAAGGCATGATCGGCTACATCATCGAACAGGAACTGGGCAACCTGCTGGACTTCGAAGTGCCGTTCGCCACCCTGCTCACCCAAGTGGAAGTCGACGCCAAGGACCCGGCCTTCCAGAACCCGAGCAAACCCATCGGCCCGGTGTACTCCAAGGCCGAAGCCGAAAAACTGGCGGCCGAAAAAGGCTGGGCCATTGCTCCGGACGGCGACAAGTATCGTCGTGTGGTCGCCAGCCCACGCCCCAAACGTATCTTCGAAATCCGCCCGATCAAGTGGCTGCTGGAAAAAAGCAGCATCGTGATCTGCGCCGGCGGCGGCGGTATCCCGACGATGTACGGCGAAGACGGCAAGCTGCGCGGCATTGAGGCAGTGATCGACAAAGACCTGTGTTCCTCGCTGCTGGCCTCGCAACTGGACGCCGATTTGCTGGTGATCGCCACCGACGTCAACGCCGCCTTCATCGACTACGGCAAGCCGACCCAGAAAGCGATCGCCCAGGCCCATCCGGACGACATCGAAAAACTCGGCTTCGCCGCCGGCTCCATGGGCCCCAAGGTCCAGGCGGCCTGCGAGTTCGCCCGCCGAACTGGCAAAACCGCGGTCATCGGTTCACTCTCGGACATCGAAGCCATTGTCCAGGGCCACGCCGGTACACGCATCAGCACGGCAAAACCTGGCATCACCTATCAGTGAAGTAGAGGAGAGACGCCTATGGCTACCTTTGAACCCGGTCACTTGCACGTTGAACGTCACGCACTCAACAAGGATGACTACAGCTACAACCTGTGCATCGACTATGAAGTCAGCCAGGATCCAAAGGAAGGCAAAGGAATGCTGTTCAAGCTGCACGGTTCGGTGCAGGGCAAGGAACTCAAGGAAGAGTTCTACCTGCCCAAGGACCAGGCTTTCGACTTTGCGCGCCATGCGATGAACATTGCGCAGAAGTACGGGATGCCGAAGATCGCCGTACTCAATGGCTCGATGCACAAGCAATACGACTTGATGTTCGAGGACGTGCGGCATCAGTTGAATGTGAAGTCCGGCGACCCGATCAAGCCAGAGCACCTGGCCTGACCGCCACGACCAAGCTCTTGTAGTGAGCGGGCTTGCCCCGCTCACGACAGAGCGCCCTCCCACAGTTTGAACTCGATCGTCTGCAAGGCATACTGGCCACCTTCCGCATCACAGAACCCAACACCACCCCATGCGTATTCACGTCAGCTTCATCGACCGCGTCGGCATTACCCAGGAAGTCCTGGCCCTGCTCGGTGGGCGCAATCTCAACCTGGATGCGGTGGAAATGGTACCGCCCAACGTCTACATCGACGCACCGACCCTCAGCGCCGAGGTGCTGGAAGAGCTGCGCGATGCGCTGTTCAGCGTGCAGGGGGTGCAAGCGGTGACGGTGGTGGACATCCTCCCGGGCCAGCGTCGCCACCTGCAGCTCGACGCCCTGCTGGCCGCCATGACCGACCCGGTATTGGCCCTGGACAGTGCCGGCAAGATCCTGCTGGCCAACCCCGCACTGATCGCCTTGTATGGTCGCGAACCCGCCGGGGAAAGCATCAGCGAGCTGTTCAACGACCCGGCACTGCTGGAGACCTTGCTGGAACAGGGCTTTCGTTTGCCCCTGCGCGAGATCAGCGTCAACGGCCAGACCCTGCTGCTGGACGCCACGCCGATCACCGACGCCGGCGCCCTGCTGACCCTCTACCCACCCAACCGCATCGGTGAACAGCTGTCGGCCTTGCACCACGACCATGCCGAAGGTTTTGATGCGCTGCTGGGCGAGTCTGCGGTGATCCGCACCCTCAAGGCGCGCGCGCAGCGGGTGGCCGCCCTGGATGCACCGCTGTTGATCCAGGGCGAAACCGGCACCGGCAAAGAGTTGGTGGCGCGGGCCTGCCATGCGAGCAGTGCGCGACACAGTGCGCCGTTTTTGGCCTTGAACTGCGCGGCATTGCCGGAGAACCTCGCCGAGAGTGAGTTGTTCGGCTACGCCCCGGGCGCCTTCACCGGCGCCCAGCGCGGCGGCAAGCCGGGGCTGATGGAACTGGCCAACCAAGGCACGGTGTTCCTGGATGAGATCGGCGAGATGTCGCCGTATTTGCAGGCCAAGTTGCTGCGGTTTCTCAACGATGGCAGTTTCCGTCGTGTGGGCGGCGACCGTGAAGTGCGGGTCAACGTGCGCATCCTCAGCGCCACCCACCGTGACCTGGAGAAGATGGTCAGCGAAGGCACCTTTCGCGAAGACCTGTTTTATCGACTCAATGTGCTCAACGTCGAAGTGCCGCCATTGCGCGAACGCGGCCAGGACATCCTGCTACTCGCCCGCTACTTCATGCAGCAGGCTTGCGCGCAGATCCAGCGCCCGGTGTGCCGCCTGGCGCCCGGCACCTACCCGGCGCTGCTCGGCAACCGCTGGCCGGGCAATGTGCGCCAACTGCAAAACGTGATCTTCCGCGCCGCCGCCATCTGCGAAAGCAGCCTGGTGGACATCGGCGACCTGGACATCGCCGGCACGTCGGTAGCACGCCAGAGCGACGGCGAAGTCGACAGCCTGGAACAGGCCGTGGAAGACTTCGAGCGCAACCTGCTGGAGACGCTCTACACCAGCTACCCCTCGACCCGCCAACTGGCGAGCCGCCTGCAAACCTCCCACACGGCCATCGCCCATCGCCTGCGTAAATACGGCATCCCCAACAAACCCTGACTGAACAGCGATCCAATTGTGGGAGGGGGCTTGCTCCCGATGGCGGTGTGTCAGCCAACACATGAGGTGTCTGATTTGCCGCCATCGGGAGCAAGCCCCCTCCCACAGGTGAGTGCACTGCAAAATCAGGTCCAGGAACGACATTGGCTGTACTGAAAGCGCTACAGCGTAACGATATCGCTACAACCCTGTTTTTTGCGCGCCATGCAAGGCTTTGATCCGCATAGGCTTTTTTTCGCAGGTCGCGCTGTAGCGAAATCGCTACAGCCAAAACGCATAGCGCTATAACCATTTTTAATAACTGACTGATTTATAACGGTTTTATAAGATTGGCCGCAATATTGCTAAGCAACTCCCCATTATTCCAATCCCGTCCACCAGACGAATCTGGCCCTGAGGAGTTTCCATGAGCGAGTTGCGTTTCACTGAAGATCACGAATGGCTGCGCGCCGAAGCTGACGGCAGCGTCACCGTGGGTATCACCGCTTTTGCGCAGAATGCGCTGGGTGACGTGGTTTTCGTGCAACTGCCGGAGTTGCAGAGCTACGACAAGGGTGCCGAAGCGTCCACCGTGGAGTCGGTAAAAGCCGCCAGCGGTGTGTACATGCCGCTGACCGGCGAAGTGCTGGCAGTGAACGAAGCCTTGAGCGACAGCCCGGAACTGGTCAACGAAGACCCGATGGGCGAAGGCTGGTTCTTCCGCTTCAAACCGGCTGATGCCGGTGCAATGGCTAAGCTGTTGGATCAGGATGCGTACGACCGCCTGATCAAAGCCAACGCTGACGCTTGAGGAGCCCGCCATGACGATCAATCTCAGCACCGCCAACGAATTCATTGCCCGCCACATCGGCCCGCGCCAGGCAGATGAACAGCAAATGCTCGCCAGCCTGGGTTTCGATTCCCTGGAAGCCCTGAGCGCCAGCGTGATCCCGGAAAGCATCAAGGGCACCAGCGTGCTCGGCCTGGAAGATGGCCTGAGCGAGGCCGAGGCCCTGGCCAAGATCAAGGCCATCGCCGGCAAGAACCAGCTGTTCAAGACCTACATCGGCCAGGGTTACTACAACTGCCACACCCCCTCGCCGATCCTGCGCAACCTGCTGGAAAACCCGGCCTGGTACACCGCCTACACCCCCTACCAGCCGGAAATTTCCCAAGGCCGCCTGGAAGCGCTGCTGAACTTCCAGACCTTGATCAGCGACCTCACCGGCCTGCCGATCGCCAACGCCTCCCTGCTCGACGAAGCCACCGCTGCCGCCGAAGCCATGACCTTCTGCAAGCGCCTGAGCAAGAACAAGGGCAGCAATGCCTTCTTTGCCTCGGTGCACAGCCATCCACAAACCCTCGACGTGCTGCGTACGCGTGCCGAGCCGCTGGGCATTGACGTGGTGGTGGGCGATGAGCGCGAACTGACCGACGTCAGCCCGTTCTTCGGCGCCCTGCTGCAATACCCGGCCAGTAACGGTGACGTGTTCGACTACCGTGAGCTGACCGAGCGCTTCCACGCCGCCAACGCCCTGGTGGCCGTGGCGGCTGACCTGCTGGCCCTGACGCTGCTGACCCCACCGGGTGAGTTCGGCGCAGACGTGGCCATCGGTAGCGCGCAACGCTTCGGCGTCCCCCTGGGCTTTGGTGGCCCGCACGCGGCGTACTTCTCCACCAAGGATGCGTTCAAGCGCGATATGCCGGGGCGTCTGGTCGGCGTGTCCGTGGACCGTTTCGGCAAGCCGGCCCTGCGCCTGGCCATGCAAACCCGCGAGCAACACATCCGCCGCGAAAAGGCCACCAGCAACATCTGCACCGCCCAAGTGCTGCTGGCCAATATTGCCAGCATGTACGCCGTGTACCACGGTCCAAAAGGCCTGACCCAGATCGCGCAGCGCGTCCACCAGTTGACCGCGATCCTGGCCAAGGGCCTGACCGCCCTGGGCCAACAGGTCGAACAAGCGAATTTCTTCGACACCCTGACCCTCAACACCGGCGCCAACACCGCAGCCCTGCACGACAAGGCCCGCGCCCAGCGCATCAACCTGCGTGTGGTGGATGCCGAGCGTCTGGGAGTCTCGGTGGATGAAACCACCACCCAGGCCGATATCGAAACCCTGTGGGCGATCTTCGCCGACGGCAAAGCCTTGCCGGACTTCAACGCCAGCGTTGAAAGCAGCCTGCCGGCCGCCCTGCTGCGCCAGTCGCCGATCCTCAGCCACCCGGTGTTCAACCGCTATCACTCGGAAACCGAGCTGATGCGCTACCTGCGCAAGCTGGCCGACAAGGACCTGGCACTGGATCGCACCATGATCCCGCTGGGCTCGTGCACCATGAAGCTCAATGCCGCCAGCGAAATGATCCCGGTGACCTGGGCCGAATTCGGTGCCTTGCACCCCTTCGCCCCGGCCGAACAAAGCGCCGGCTACCAGCAACTGACGTCCGAGCTGGAAGCCATGCTCTGCGCAGCCACCGGCTACGACGCGATTTCGCTGCAACCGAACGCCGGTTCCCAGGGTGAATACGCTGGCCTGCTGGCCATCCGTGCCTATCACCAAAGCCGTGGCGAAGAGCGCCGCGACATCTGCCTGATCCCCTCGTCGGCCCACGGCACCAACCCCGCGACCGCCAACATGGCCGGCATGCGCGTGGTCGTCACCGCGTGCGACGCGCGTGGCAACGTGGATATCGAAGACCTGCGGGCCAAGGCCATCGAGCATCGCGACCACCTCGCCGCGCTGATGATCACCTACCCGTCTACCCACGGCGTGTTCGAAGAAGGCATCCGCGAGATCTGCGGCATCATTCATGACAACGGCGGCCAGGTGTACATCGACGGCGCCAACATGAATGCCATGGTCGGGCTGTGCGCGCCGGGCAAGTTCGGCGGCGACGTGTCCCACCTGAACCTGCATAAAACCTTCTGCATCCCCCATGGCGGTGGCGGCCCGGGCGTTGGCCCGATTGGCGTGAAATCCCACCTGACGCCATTCCTGCCGGGCCATGCGGCCATGGAACGCAAGGAAGGTGCGGTGTGCGCGGCGCCGTTCGGCAGCGCGAGCATTTTGCCGATCACCTGGATGTACATCAGCATGATGGGCGGCGCGGGCCTCAAGCGCGCTTCGCAGTTGGCGATCCTCAACGCCAACTACATTTCCCGTCGCCTGGAAGAGCACTACCCAGTGCTGTACACCGGCAGCAACGGCCTGGTCGCGCACGAATGCATCCTAGATCTGCGCCCGCTGAAAGACAGCAGCGGCATCAGCGTGGACGACGTGGCCAAGCGCCTGATCGACTTCGGCTTCCACGCGCCGACCATGTCGTTCCCGGTCGCCGGGACCTTGATGATCGAGCCGACCGAAAGTGAATCCAAGGAAGAACTGGATCGCTTCTGCAACGCGATGATCGCCATCCGTGAAGAAATTCGCGCGGTGGAAAACGGTACCCTCGACAAGGACGACAACCCGCTCAAGAACGCGCCGCACACCGCGGCGGAACTGGTGGGTGAATGGTCGCATCCGTACAGCCGTGAACAAGCGGTGTACCCGGTGGCGTCGTTGATCGAAGGCAAGTACTGGCCACCGGTGGGTCGTGTGGACAACGTGTTTGGCGACCGTAACCTGGTGTGTGCGTGCCCTTCGATCGAGAGCTACGCATAACCGAAAGGTCAACTCGGTCCCCTGTGGGAGGGGGCTTGCTCCCGATAGCGGTGGGTCAGCTACAGATAAGCTGGCTGAACCACTGCAATCGGGAGCAAGCCCCCTCCCACACTGACCCAGCCAAATAATAAGAAACCGGAGAACAACCATGTCCCTCAGCGTGTTCGACCTGTTCAAGATTGGCATCGGCCCCTCCAGTTCCCACACCGTCGGCCCGATGCGCGCCGCCGCTCGCTTTGTCGAGGGGCTCAAGCGTGACAACCTGCTGAGTGCCACCGCCTGCGTCAAGGTGGAACTCTATGGCTCCCTCGGCGCCACCGGCAAAGGCCACGGCAGCGACAAGGCCGTGCTGCTGGGCCTGGAAGGCGAACACCCGGATACCGTGAATACCGACACCGTGGCTGCCCGCCTGGCCCACATGCGCCAAGATGGCCGCCTGAATCTGCTCGGTGAACACAGCATTGTGTTCAACGAGAAAGAACACTTGGCGATGATTCGCAAACCCCTCGCCTACCACCCCAACGGCATGATCTTTCGCGCCTTCGACGCCGCCGGCATCCAGATCCGCAGCCGCGAGTACTACTCGGTCGGTGGTGGTTTCGTGGTGGATGAAGACGCGGCCGGCGCCGACCGGATTGTCGAAGACGCCACGGCCCTGACCTTCCCGTTCAAGAACGCCAAGGAGTTGCTGGGCCATTGCACCACCTATGGGTTGTCCATCAGCCAGGTGATGTTGACCAACGAAAGTGCCTGGCGGCCCGAAGTGCAAACCCGCCTCGGCCTGCTGAAGATCTGGCAAGTGATGCAGGACTGCGTGGACGCCGGTTGTCGCAACGAAGGGATTTTGCCCGGTGGCTTGAAGGTCAAGCGCCGTGCGGCCGCCCTGCACCGGCAGTTGTGCAAGAACCCGGAGTCCTCGCTGCGCGACCCACTGTCGGTGCTCGACTGGGTCAACCTCTACGCCTTGGCGGTCAACGAAGAAAACGCCAACGGCGGGCGCGTGGTCACGGCGCCCACCAATGGTGCAGCCGGGATCGTGCCGGCGGTGCTGCATTACTACATGCGCTTTATTCCGGGCGCGAATGAAGATGGCGTGGTGCGCTTTCTGCTCACCGCCGCCGCCATCGGCATTTTGTACAAGGAAAACGCCTCGATCTCAGGCGCCGAAGTTGGTTGCCAGGGCGAGGTCGGCGTGGCCTGTTCCATGGCGGCCGGTGCGTTGTGCGAGGTATTGGGCGGCACGGTATCCCAGGTAGAAAACGCCGCCGAGATCGGGATGGAGCACAACCTCGGCCTGACCTGCGACCCGATCGGCGGGCTGGTGCAGGTGCCCTGTATCGAGCGCAACGCGATGGGCTCGGTCAAGGCGATCAATGCCGTGCGCATGGCCTTGCGTGGCGATGGGCAGCACTTTGTGTCCCTCGACAAGGTGATCCGCACCATGCGCCAGACCGGCGCCGACATGAAAAGCAAATACAAGGAAACCGCCCGTGGCGGTTTAGCCGTCAACATTATCGAGTGCTGACGCCCCACGGCGCGCCGGCACGTTTTTCAGGAGCTGAATATGTCCACCGAAACCCTGTTGAAAACCCCACTGCATGCGCTGCACATCGAACTCGGCGCACGCATGGTGCCCTTCGCCGGCTACGACATGCCGGTACAGTACCCGTTGGGCGTGATGAAGGAGCACCTGCACACCCGTGAACAGGCCGGGTTGTTCGACGTGTCCCACATGGGCCAGATCCGCCTCACCGGCGCCAATGCCGCCAAAGCCTTGGAAACCCTGGTACCGGTCGACATCATCGACCTGCCGGTCGGCATGCAACGCTACGCGATGTTCACCAATGAGCAAGGCGGCATCCTCGACGACCTGATGGTGGCCAACCTGGGTAACGACGAACTGTTCCTGGTGGTCAATGCCGCCTGCAAGGACCAGGACCTGGCGCACCTGCGCAAGCATATCGGCGAGCAGTGCAGCATCGAGCCGCTGTTCGAAGAACGCGCCCTGCTGGCCCTGCAAGGCCCGGCGGCAGTGAAGGTGTTGGCGCGCCTGGCGCCGCAGGTCACCCAGATGACTTTCATGCAGTTCGCCAGCCTGCGCCTGCTGGGCGTGGACTGCTATGTCAGTCGCTCCGGCTACACCGGTGAAGACGGCTTCGAAATCTCGGTGCCGGCCGCCAACGCTGAAAGCCTGGCCCGCAGCCTGCTGGCCGAAACCGAAGTACAGCCCATCGGCCTGGGTGCCCGCGACTCGCTGCGCCTGGAAGCCGGCCTGTGCCTGTATGGCCATGACATGAACACTGACACCACGCCGATCGAAGCGAGCCTGTTGTGGGCGATCTCCAAGGCTCGTCGGGCCGACGGCGCACGTGCCGGTGGGTTCCCCGGCGCAGATCGCATCTTCACCCAGCAGCAAACCGGCGTGAGCCGCAAGCGCGTTGGCCTGCTGCCCCAGGAGCGCACACCGGTGCGTGAAGGTGCGGAAATCGTCGACGCCCACGGCACCGTGATCGGCAGCGTGTGCAGCGGTGGCTTTGGTCCAAGTTTGGGCGGCCCACTGGCCATGGGTTACCTGGACAGCACACACACCGCACTGGACACCGAAGTCTCTGCGTTGGTGCGTGGGAAAAAGGTGCCACTTCGTGTAAGTAAAATGCCATTTGTGCCACAACGTTACTATCGTGGCTGAGTGACTGTTCCTATAAGTAACGCGGTTGCGTTAACGTGCACTAAACTGTAACGCAACCGCCATAAAACAGTGCATTGACGATAGTCAATGCACTAGAAGTAAACCTATAACAAGTGATCCTTTCTATCGAATAAGCCAACCGGGCACTGTTGACCAAAGTGTCATGAAGCCAAGCAAAACCTGGGCTTTTGGCGGGGCTTGTATTTTCTGTCTTAGTTGGCGTAGAGTTTGGTTACTGTGTTTGCATGGGTCGCTTTGAACCTGGACCTGGGCAGTAGCCAAAGTTTGCTACAACCCGTTCGACGTCTCTTACTTTCCTGCAACTCAGCCCAGTACTCTTTCATGTGAAAGGGGCTGTCATTAATTTTTAGCGTCAAAGGAAAGAAGAAAATGTCAGATCGTCAGAGCGGCACCGTCAAGTGGTTTAACGACGAAAAAGGGTTTGGTTTTATCACTCCAGAAAGCGGTCCGGATCTGTTCGTGCATTTCCGCGCTATCCAGGGCAACGGCTTCAAGAGCCTGAAAGAAGGCCAGAAAGTCACCTTCAAAGCCGTGCAGGGCCAGAAAGGCATGCAGGCTGATGAAGTACAAGCAGAAGGCTGATCCTTCCTGCGACAAAAAGCCCCTGATGGTGACATCAGGGGCTTTTTTATGCGCGTTTGTTCGTAGAATGGCTTTTTTATCTTGAGAGCCCTGCCATGTCCAAACCCCTGCTGAGTCCCCAAGGCGAATTCCCCGCCGTTGGCCTGGGCCGTCGACTGGCAGCAATGTTCTATGACTTCCTGCTGTGCACCGCCTTGCTGATCGTTACGGCGTTTATCTACAAGCTGGTGTGGATCGCCTTTATCGGCGAAGCCAGGATGCGCACCCTCACCGAGTCCGGGGCACTGGACGGTGACCCGTTGTTGTCGACCCTTCTGTTCTTTGTGCTGTTTGGGTTCTTCGCCAAGTTCTGGACCCATTCGGGGCAAACCCTGGGCATGCAGGTATGGGGCGTGCGCGTACAGAACGCCGACGGCTCACGCATCAGCCTGTGGCAGGCGCTGCTGCGCTTTGTGGTCGCGATTGCGTCGTGGTTGTGCGTGGGGCTGGGGTTTGTCTGGTCGCTGTTCGACAAGCGTAAACGCAGCTGGCATGACATCTATTCGGATACGCAGTTGGTGCGAATCCCGAAGCAAAAGAAATAATCCCAGGGACACCTATCAACTGTGGGAGGGGCAAGTCCCCTCCCACAGTTTGACCTGACTCAAGTCAGGCGTTACCGGCCAGTTTGAGACGCGCCGCCTGGGTGAACTCCAGCATGCGCTTGAGCGGCCGCACGGCCTGCGGGATCACCGAAGGCTCGACGAAGATCTCATTGCTGCCCTCACGCAGGCATTGCAGCGTGCGTTCCAGCGTGTTCATCGCCATCCAGGGGCAGTGTGCGCAACTACGGCACGCGGCACCGTTGCCGGCGGTAGGCGCTTCGACAAAGACCTTGTCCGGGCACAGCTGCTGCATCTTGTAGAAGATGCCGCGGTCGGTGGCGACGATAAAGGTCTTGTTCGGCAAACGCTGGGCAGCGGCAATCAGTTGGCTGGTCGACCCCACGGCGTCGGCCAGCTCGATCACCGACGTCGGCGACTCCGGGTGCACCAGGATGGCGGCATCCGGGTACAACGCCTTCATGTCCTCCAATTGCTTGGACTTGAACTCTTCGTGGACGATGCAGGCACCGTCCCACAGCAGCATGTCGGCCCCGGTCTGGCGCTGGATGTAGGTGCCCAGGTGCTTGTCCGGCCCCCAGATGATCGTCTCGCCGTTGTCCATCAGGCTCTCGACGATTTCCAGCGCGCAACTTGAAGTCACGACCCAATCCGCCCGGGCCTTGACCGCCGACGAGGTGTTGGCATACACCACCACGGTGCGCTCGGGATGCTGATCGCAGAACGCCGAAAACTCATCCACCGGGCAGCCCAGGTCCAGGGAGCACGTGGCTTCCAGGGTCGGCATGAGAATGCGCTTTTCAGGGGTGAGGATTTTCGCGGTCTCACCCATGAAACGCACACCGGCGACCAGTACGGTCTTGGCCGGGTGAGCGGCGCCGAAGCGGGCCATTTCCAGGGAATCGGAAACGCAGCCACCGGTTTCTTCGGCCAGGGCCTGAATCACCGGGTCACAATAGAAGTGGGCAACCAGCACCGCGTCTTGAGCTTTAAGCTCAGCGGCGATGGCGGTTCGCAGGCTCGCCTCTTCATCGGCGCTAAGGGCCTTGGGCTGCTTGGCGTCGAGGTGGGCTTGAACCAGTAGGCGTTCGGAAATTTGCGTCATGTTCGCAAGACCTGCAGGCGCAGTTGCGCGAAAGTCGAGTGTACCACCGGCTCTGGAGCCCTTCGGGCACCGCCGGACGAAGTGATTGTATTCATCAAGCACGGGTGAAGCTGCGCAAGGCTACAGAATATCCAATGGATTCAAAAGCCTAATCTGGCTTTCTAAAGGCGCGCCTGTCGGGCAATAACGGCGGGGCCGTCCTGCAGCAGAATCGAGTCTTGCAGACTGGCCGGGATTTTCTGGGATTTTTTGCCGGCCCGGGCCGCATGCTCGAGCAGCGCCAGGTAATCGCGCCTGGACGAACCTCCGAAATTGACAGCGCGGGCGGCAACATTGACGCAAAAGAGCAATGTCCAAACTGGCTGATTGCCGTAGCCCCTGCTCAGAAACGGCAAGCAGTGGGTCAGCACACTGCCGATAAACGCGGCGATTAAGATGATTCAACGCAACAATCAAAACCACCCCGCAAGCTACTTCCCGCCAGACTCTCCCGAGAACAAAGACCAAAAAGGCATAAACCCAGCCTGAGCGCACCAAAACTGTGCGATTTTTTACTAAATAACGCGGCATTCCTCACGTTTTTTGCAATAAATCCTACAACCCATGTAACAATTCGTTTAATGATGGCTCAAGTATGGCAAGTCCCCCGGCTTCACGATTTGGCTCAGGGACATCGTTTGTGTGATTACGTTAAGGAAGTCGAGTGCCGAGTCAGCCCTCAACCGAACGCCTGTGGGGTATCCAGAAACTGGGCATCGCCCTGCTCTGCCTGTGCGCGCTACCGGCAGGTGCCGCCGATGGGCCGCAGCCCGATCTGGAAGCCCTGCGTTTGCAGCAACAACAACAGCGCGATCTGCAGCAATTACAACTGGAGCAGCGCCAGCGCCAACTGCAACGCGGCAGTTTCGCTCCCGCCGTGGCAACGCCGGCCTTGCCTGCGACCGCCAAAGATGAGCGTTGCTGGCCCCTGAGCGGCACGCGCCTGGCTGGTGTCACCTTGTTCAGCAAGGCGCAGTTGAACAAACGCATCGAACCCTACGTGGCCCCCTGCATGGGCGTCGCCCAGATCAACCGCCTGTTGGCCGAGATTACCCGCCTGTATGTCGACGCCGGCTACATCGCCAGTCGTCCGTACCTGGTCAGTAAGCCGACCGCCGGCCAGCCGCTGGCTATTCACGTCGAAGAAGGCTACCTCGAAGCCATCGAGCTGGCCGACCAGAGCCTGCCGGTGTCGCTGGGCGGAGCGTTCCCCGGCATGCTGGGCAAGCCGCTGAACCTGCGCGACCTGGAACAGGGCCTGGACCAACTCAACCGCCTGCGCTCGGTCGACCTCACCGCCGACATCGCACCAGGCAGCGCGCCCGGCGCCTCACGCATCCTCCTGCGCCCACGCAGCAGCGCCTCGCGCTGGGCGCTGGGGCTTGGGCTGGATAACCTCGGCAGCGCCGGCACCGGGCGCGATCGCAACGCCGTCAACCTGAACCTGGACAGCCCACTGGAGCTCAACGACTCGCTCAACCTGAGCTTCAGCGACACCCTCAACCATGGCCCGCGCTACAGCCGCAGTCACAGTCTGTTTTATTCGATCCCCTACGGGTACTGGACCTACAGCCTGTTCGCCAGCCACGTCGAATACCGCTCGCCCTATACCGTCGGCCGCACGACGCTCTACAACGGCGGCCGCACCGATCAGGTCAGCCTGCGCAGCGACCGGGTGTTGTGGCGCGACCAAGGCCATCAACTCAGCGCCAACCTGCAATTGGCCTACAAGGACGTCGACAGCTACCTGCAAAAAGCCCACCTGGAGATTCAGAGCCCCACACTGACCGTGGCCCAGGCCGGTGTGAACCTGTTCTGGCTCAACAGCGCCGTGTGGAACCTCGACGTCAATTACGCCCAGGGCCTGACCTGGTTCGGCGCTGATCGTGACGCTGACTCAACACAGAAGAATCTGCCCAAGGCGCAATTTCACAAGTACCGCGCCAACCTGACTCAATGGCGCAACGGCCAATGGGTCGGGCAACCGTGGCAGTGGCAGAGCCAGTTATCCGCGCAATACAGCCCCGACGCGTTGCCCGCTATTGAACAACTGCTGGGCACCGACGATTCGGCGGTACGTGGCTATCGCGAAAACAGTGCGTCCGGCGCCATCGGCGCGCTGTGGCGCAACACCCTGAGCCTGCCGCTCAACAACAACTTGCCAGTGAAGATCACCCCACGACTTGGCCTCGACAACGGCTGGGTCAAGCGTGAACACGGTGCCCCGGGCCAACGCCTGAGCGGTGCCAGTGCCGGGCTCAACCTGAGCTGGAAGAACGTACAGCTCGACTTCGATTACCAACGCAGCCTCAACACACCCGCAGGTTTCGGCCAGGAGCCCGAAGTCTGGCTGACACGCCTCAGCCTGCAGATTTAACCCGGATCAGCCTGAAACAACCGCTGCACCTGACCACCACAGTGACGTTGCAACGAACAACGCACGTTGCGGATCAGCCAACACAGAGCGAAATTTTATATGCCCAATGACACCCCCACGTTTCACCTCTCTCCCCAGGGCAAACTGCGCTGGGCCATCGCCAGCCTGTTCCTGCTGCCCCAACTGGTACTGGCCGGTGGCGTGATCGTCGCCGAAGGGCCCGGCGGTACGCCGCAGCTGCAAAACCAGGGCGGTGTGCCGATCGTCAACATCGTCGCGCCGAATGCCGGCGGCCTGTCGCATAACCAGTTCCTGGACTACAACGTCGACCGCCAGGGCCTGGTGTTGAACAATGCCTTGCAGGCCGGCCAATCCCAGCTCGCCGGGCAGTTGGCGGCCAACCCGCAGTTCCAGGGCCAGGCGGCCAGCGTGATCCTCAATGAAGTGATCAGCCGCAACGCCTCGAACCTCAACGGCGCCCAGGAGATTTTCGGCCACGCCGCCGATTACGTGCTGGCCAACCCGAACGGTATTTCCGTGAATGGCGGCAGTTTCATCAACACCCCGAATGCCAACCTGGTGGTGGGCCACCCAGAACTCAACGACGGCAAACTGCAAGCCTTGAGCACCCGCGACGCCCACGGTCAACTGACGGTGCACGGCCAGGGCCTGCAAAACCGCGAAGGCTCGATCAACCTGATCGCGCCGCGCATTGACAGCGACGGTCGCCTCAGCGCCCGTGACCAATTGAACCTGACGGTCGGCCGCAACCAGGTCGACTTCGCCAGTGGGCAAGTCCGCCAGGTGGACCCGGCCGGCAAGGCCCAGGACCAGCGTATCGACGCCAGCCTGTTCGGTGCGATGCAGGCCGGGCGCATCAACATCATCAGCACCGCCGAAGGCGCGGGCGTGCGTGTGGGTGCGGTGCAAGTGCAAGGCCGCGACGGTGTGAAGATCAGCTCGGCCGGCGACCTCGATATCAGCGGGCAGGTCCACGCCAACAGCCTCGACGCTACCCGTGCCGGCGTGCAGAGTCATCAGGGCGATGTGGACGTGCATGCAACCCGGGACTTGAGCCTGGCCGCCGCCGATGTCGGCGGGCGTAATGTCAAACTCGATGCCGGACGCAACCTGACCCTCAGCAGCCTGGAAAGCCGCAAGCTCCAGCAAAAGCGTGAGCAGTGGAACAACAGCAACTTCCTGTTCACCTACGAAACCTACGACCGCACCACCACCGACAACGACTCGCGCCAGCACGGTAACAACGTCGTCGCCCAGCAGGATGCTGCACTGTCGTCCGGCGCCACCACCCAGATCAACGCCAGCCATGTGAACGCGGGGGCGGACTTGCGCGTCAACAGCGGCGCCGACCTGCAGGTGAATGCCGCCACCGAAACCCATGAAACCACCGATCAAGGCAAGCATCGCAAGCACCTGTGGACAGCCAACTGGGACAAGTCCACCCGCGAACAACGCAGCGTCACCAGCAACCTCAAGGCCGGCAATGCGCTGGAACTGAACAGCCAACAGACCCTGCAATTGCAAGGCGCCGAGCTGAAAACCCCTGGCGACATTCAATTGGCCGCCCGCCACGTGGCTATCACCAGCGCCGCCCGCACTCAGAGCAGCAGCGACAATGCGTACTCCGGCGACCTGGTCGGCGGCAGCTTCTTCGGCCAGAACGGCGATGGCAACCAAGGCAAGACCTTGAACACCGCGAGCCAGGTGAATGCCGACGGCAAGTTGATCGTCAAGGCGGACGACGTCCGCATCAGTGGCAGCCAGGCGCGGGGCGGCAAACAGGCCAGTGTCATCAGTGACAAGGGCTCGCTGGTGATCGACGGCGTACAGAACACCTCCCACGACAATCGCTACAGCAACGACAGCAAGTTCTTCGGTATCTCCAAAGATGAAAGCCGCAAGAACCTCAAGGACAGCACGGTCGTCGCCAGCCACCTGCGCTCGGACAGCAACCTGAAGCTGCAAAGCGCCAAGGACATCCAAGTCAGCGGCTCAAAAGTCTCGGCCGCCGCTGAACTGCAGGCCGATGCCAAGGGTGATATCAAGATCGCGTCGGCTGAAAATACCGCCCACGACACTACCGACACGCACACGCGCGGTTTTGCTGCTTACGCCAAGGAGACGGCGCCTGGCACCCGCCAGTACCGGGCGGGCGTGAACTATGCAGACCAGCAGCAAACCCGCAAGACCGACACCACCCGGCAGCAGGCGTCCAGCCTCAGCGGCGACAGCCTGGTCGTGACGGCCGGGGGCGATGTGAGCATCAAGGGTTCCGACCTCAAGGCCACCGACGGCGATGCGACCTTGAGCGGTAAAAATGTCAAACTGTTGGCGACCGACGACACCGTCCACAGCGACACGGACAAGACCACCCTCGGCGGTGGCGTCTACTACACCGGCGGCCTGGACAGAGCCGGTAACGGCGCACAGTTCAGCCATCAAAGCAGCCATGACACCCGCAGCACGACCACGGCGCAAACCAGCAGCCTGGCGGCGACGGGCAAACTGACCGTCAACGCCGGCAACACCCTCACCAGCCAGGGCGCACAGGTCAAGGCCGGTTCCGAGTTGCAGGTCAACGCCGGCCAGGTCGATAACCAGGCGGCGCACAACAGCCAGACCAGTACCCACAAGGAGAATGGCTGGACGGCCGACATCGGCGCCAATCTCGAATACCGAGGCCTCACCCGGCCAATCGAAAAAGCCGTCGAAGGGGTAGCCCAGGCCAAATTCCATCAGCCTGGCCTGCTGGATGCGCTCGAACAACCCAACGTCGGGCTGGATGTGGAAGTCGGCCATACCCACAAGACCGGCACACAGCAGGACAGCACAGCGGTGGTCAGCCAGTTCAGTGGCGGTGCGGTGCAGGTCAACGTCGCGGGTAAATTGCAGGATGAAGGCACTCAATACCAGGCCACCCAGGGCGCGCTGAAGATCCAGGCTGACGAGCATGTCGCCACGGCGGCGACCGATACCCACAGCAATAGCGAGCAGGGTGTAGACGCCAAGGTTGGCGTACGGGTCTATACCACCACCGGTGAAGACCTGAACGTGCGTGGCAGCGGCAGTGGCGGCAGCAGCGATGTGCGCGAATCGCGCAGCACAGCGGTGGTTGGCAGCTACGTCGCCACTCAAGGCGTTAACATCGAGGCCAAGGGCGACGCGCGGTATGCAGGCAGTCAATTCGATGGCGGCCAGGCGGGCGTCAACCTCAAGACGGGCGGTGAGTTGGCGCTGAATCAGGCCAACGACAGCCAAAGTACCGCCAGCAACAGCCTGCGCGGCAGTGGTTCGCTGACGGTCGGCACGGCGCCAGGCACCAGCGTTACCAACGTCAACCTCGGTGCCGGCGTGCAATTGGACCACAAACAGCTGGACACGCAAGACAGCCAGGCCCGGGTTGCAACGATTCAGGGCAGCGGTCCGATCCAACTCAGCAGCGGCGGCGACATGACCCTGCAAGGCACCCGGATCGGTAGCAGCACCGATAAAACCGGCGACATCAGCCTCAGTGCCGGCGGCAAGCTGGACCTGCAAGCCGCCACCCACACCCATCTGAGCCATGGCAACAACCTGGGCGGCGGCCTGACCGTCGGCGCCGGCAAGACCAGCAGCGCCGAAAGCAGCAGCACGACCGGCAGCCTGAGCGCCAATTTCAACCTGGGCAAGGTGGCGGAAAATGATAGCGGCGTGAGCGTCGGGCAGTTGCACAGCAACGGCAATGTCGCCCTGCACAGTGGCGCCGGCGCAACCGATGCCATCCACTTGCAAGGCACTCAGGTGACGGCGGCCAGCGTCAATCTCACTGCGCAAAACGGCGGCATCCTGCAAGAGTCGGCGCAATCCACGCAGGCCCACAACAGTTGGGGCGTGACCCTGGGCGCGGGCGGCAGTGGCGGAACAACCACCTTGGCCGATGCCGGTGAGCACGATACCCCCAAGACCCAGCACGGCATCAATGCGCGGGCCAAGGTCGACATAGACCACCTGCAAGGCACCACGCAACACAACAGCCTGGTCAAGGCGGCTAACGTGGTCATCGACAGTGCCGGTGATACCCGCCTGGCAGGGGCACGTATCGAAGCCGATCAGGTGAGTGGCAACGTGGGCGGCGACCTCATCGTCGAGAGCCGCAAGGACCAGGTCAACAGCACCCAGGTCAATGTCGACGCCAAGCTCGATGTCGAGAAGAACCAGCCCGGCGTGGTCAACAAGCTGGCCAAGGCCACCGGCCCACTCAAGGACAAGGTGCAGGCCAAGGCGGAAGGTGCGTTCGACAAGCACCGGGAGAAGCTCGAAAACGCAGTCGACAAAGGCGTCGACCACCTGGCGTCGGCCAAGGACAGTGTGGTCAACGCCAAGGAACGTTTGGCTGAAAAACTCACCCGCAGCGGCAGTTACGACGTCAACCCTGAGCCCCGCGGAGCCTTCGGCACTCGCGTGGACCAAGCCAAGGCCTACCTCGCCGACAAGAAGGATGCGTTGGGGACTCGCCTGTCCAGCTTCAAAGACAAGGTTTGGCCAAAAACCAGTGACAGCTACACCGTCAGCGGCAAGAACACCACCGGCAGCTCGGTGGCTGATACCACGCAAAACGTGCTGTTCGGTGACAAGAGCGGCAACACCAACTACACCCCTACGCTGAACCTGGACGTCAGCCATGTGGTCAAGGACAGCGTCGCTCAGGCATCGGGCATTCTCGGTACCCACGGCGTCAGCCTGCAGGTGAATGGCGATACTCGCCTCACAGGCAGCCGGATCAGCGCGCAGAACGGCATGGTCGATCTGGGGTGGTCCACGGTCACGGCGACAACCTTGGCAGGTAGCGACTATCGCGCCGATCTCGGGCTGAATCTGTCGAAGTCACCGGTCAACCTGCTGTTGGGTGCCAAGGACGAACTGACGCAGAAACAGGACGACGCCACGCGCAAGGATCAGGCATTCAACCTGGGACCGCTGCGGGTCGGCGGGCACAGTGATAGCCAGGCGTTGCAGGCCGGGATCGATCAGGGCATCAACTAAGTAGCATTGCTTCGGTGGAAATGGGCAAGCCTGGCTCCACCGAAGCAAACATTTCTAAATGTTTCTTCATAAAGCCAATGGGTCATTAAACAGACATATATCAGGAATTAAATCGTCACGTCTTAGACAGGTGGACCCTTCCACTTACCCCTTCCCACGAGGTGTTGTCGTGATGTTGCCGACTAAAAAAAGTCTGTCTGTTTTGTTGACCGCCCTGTGCCTGAGCGGCGTGGCCCACGCCACTGACGTGACCGGTGCCGGCTCAAGCTTCGTCTACCCGGTGCTGTCCAAGTGGTCCCAGGACTACAGCAAAACCTCCAGCAACCGTATCAACTATCAATCGATTGGCTCCGGTGGCGGCATTGCCCAGATCAAGGCAGCGACCGTCGACTTCGGTGCTTCCGACGCCCCGCTGTCGGCCGAAGATCTCAAAACCGCCGGCCTGGGCCAGTTCCCCAGCGTGATCGGCGGTATTGTCCCGGTCATGAACGTCGAAGGCCTGACGGCAGGGCAGCTGAAGCTCGACGGCGATACCCTGGCGAAAATTTTCCTCGGTGATATCAAGGCCTGGAACGACCCGGCCATCGCAGCGCTTAACCCCGGCGTGAAACTGCCAAGCGCAAACATCACCGTCGTGCACCGTTCCGACGGCTCCGGCACGTCGTACAACTTCACCAACTACCTGGCCAAAGTCAGCGACAGCTGGAAAACCAAAGTGGGTTTCGGCACCACCGTACCCTGGCCGGTCGGCGTTGGCGGCAAGGGCAACGAAGGCGTTTCGGCCTACGTGAAGCAGATCAAGAATTCGATCGGCTTTGTGGAATACGCCTACGCCCTGCAGAACAAGATGGCCTACGCCTCGCTGAAGAATGCTTCAGGCAAGTTCGTCGAACCTGACGCCAAGGCGTTCCAGGCCGCAGCCGATACCGCCGACTGGGCCGGGGCCAAGGACTTCAACCTGATCATGACCAACGCGCCGGGCGAAGGCGCGTGGCCGATCACGGCCACCACCTGGATCATCATGTACAAGCAGCCCAAGAATGCCGAACAAAGCCAGGCAGCCTTCAACTTCTTCAAGTGGTCCCTGGAAAAAGGCCAGCAACAGGCCGCAGCGCTGGATTACGTAGCACTGCCGTCCTCCCTGGTGACGCGAATCGAAGATTACTGGAAGTCTGACTTCACTCACTGATTCGCCCTGCAACCCCTTCCTCCTTCACTTGCGGTGATCGAGGAAGGCGGTGAGTACATCTGATATGAACGACACGGTCCAACCCCTGGTTATGCCTACTCACGCGAGCGACACACGGGGCGACAGCCGCGCCGCCCGCGATCAACGCCACGACCTGTGGTTCAAGCGCTCGATGTTTGGCGCAGCCATGCTGGTGTTGGTGTTGCTTGGCGCCATTGCAGCCTCCACGCTCTGGGGCGGAGGCTTGGCGTTCAAGACCTTCGGTTTCGATTTCCTTACCAGCACCGAGTGGGATGCCGTCAATAACCACTTTGGTGCCGTGGTGCCGATTTACGGCACGCTGGTCACCTCGTTCCTGGCTTTGCTGATTGCCGTTCCGGTGAGTTTCGGCATTGCGATTTTTCTCACAGAGGTCGCGCCGCCCTGGCTGAAGATGCCGGTGGCATCGGCCATCGAATTACTGGCGGGTATTCCTTCGATCATCTATGGCATGTGGGGCCTGTTCGTGTTCGGGCCCTTTATGGCCGAACATCTCTCGCCGCTGATCAACGACTACCTGGGTGCCCTGCCCTTTGTCGGTTCGCTGTTCCAGGGCCCGCCACTGGGGATCGGCATGCTGACCGCCGGCATCGTGCTGGCGGTGATGATCATGCCGTTTATCACGTCGGTGATGCATGAAGTGTTTCGCAGCGTGCCCACGCAATTGAAAGAATCGGCCTACGCCTTGGGCAGCACCACTTGGGAAGTGGTGTGGGACATCGTCCTGCCCTATACGCGCTCGGCAGTGGTCGGCGGCATCTTCCTCGGCCTGGGCCGCGCCCTTGGCGAGACCATGGCCGTCACCTTCGTACTGGGCAACGCGCAACAGTTTTCCGCCTCATTGTTGATGCCCAGCAGCTCGATTGCGTCGGTGATCGCCAATGAATTCAGCGAGGCCTACACCGACCTGCACCGTTCCGCGCTGATCGCCCTGGGCTTCCTGCTGTTTATCGTGACCTTCGTCGTGCTGGCGGCGGCGCGCTTGCTGCTGATGCGCCTGTCACGCAAGGAGGGCCTATGAACACCAACGAACGCCTGTATCGCAGACGTGCGCTGAAAAACGGCGTGGCCATGTTCCTCAGCTGCGGCGCGACAGCCTTCGGTTTGCTGTGGCTGGCGTGGATTCTGCTGACCACCGTCATCAATGGCTTCCAGGCCCTCAACCTGCGCCTGTTTACCCAGATGACGCCACCACCCGGTACCGAAGGCGGCTTGGCCAACGCGTTTTACGGCAGTGCGCTGATGTCCGGGATTGCCTTGCTGATCGGCACGCCCATCGGGTTGATGGCCGGCATCTGGCTGGCGGAATTCGCACGGCATTCGCGCCTGGGTACCACGGTGCGCTTTATCAACGACATCCTGCTGTCAGCCCCGTCGATCGTGCTGGGGTTGTTTGTCTATACCGCCGTTATTCTGCCGCTGAACCAACTGAGCCATCACCAGCTGGGGTTTTCCGCGATCGCCGGTGCCTTGGCCCTGGCGCTGCTGGTGATTCCAGTGGTGGTGCGCACCACCGATGAAATGCTTCAGTTGCAACCCTCGACCATGCGCGAAGCGGCCCTGGCGCTCGGTGTGCCGCAGTGGAAGTTGACACTGCAGATCGTGTTGCGAGCGGCCAAGGCCGGTGTCGTCACCGGCATCCTGCTCGCGCTGGCCAGGATCACCGGGGAAACCGCGCCCCTGCTATTCACCGCCTTCGGCAACCAGTTCTGGAGCAGCAACCTGCTCAAGCCGATCGCCAGCGTCCCGGTGGTTATCTTCCAGTACGCCATGAGCCCATTCGACGACTGGCACTCACTCGCCTGGGCCGGCGCCCTGGTCCTGACGCTGTTCGTGCTGGTACTCAGCCTGATCTCTCGCCTGATTCTTTTACGCAATAGGTCCCACTGATGGACACCACCCGTATCGAACCCGAAAAAACCAAAATCCAAGTCCGTGGGCTGGAGTTTTTCTACAACCAGCAACGCTCCCTGAAATCCATCGACATGGATATCCCGGAAAAACGCATCACCGCCATCATCGGTCCTTCGGGCTGCGGCAAATCCACGCTGTTGCGCGTGTTCAACCGCATCTACTCGATGTACCCCAAGCAGGAGGCCCGTGGCGAAGTGTTGCTCAATAACGAGAACATCCTCGCCCCCGGCTACTCGATGAACCGCCTGCGCAGTCACGTCGGCATGGTTTTCCAGAAACCCGTGCCCTTTCCGATGTCGATCTACGACAACATTGCCTACGCCGTACGCCACCACGAAAAGCTCTCACGGCGGGAAATGGATGAACGCGTCGAGCAGGCCCTGCGCGGCGGCGCCCTGTGGGATGAAGTGAAGGACAAACTCAACCAAAGCGCACAAAGCCTCTCCGGCGGCCAGCAACAGCGGTTGTGCATCGCCCGCACCATCGCGCTGCGCCCGCAGGTATTGCTGCTGGACGAGCCCACTTCGGCACTCGACCCGATCTCCACCGGGCGCATCGAGCAACTGATCACCGAACTGAAGACCCAATACACAGTGATCATCGTGACCCACAACATGCAGCAAGCGGCGCGGGTATCGGACAACACCGCGTTCATGTTCATGGGGGAATTGATTGAGTATGGCAATACCGATGAAATCTTCACCAAGCCTAAGATGAAGCAGACGGAGGACTATATTACCGGGCGGTTTGGCTGAAACCCTGCGCGCCGCCCATTGCAGGCGGCGCTTATTCACAAGGCAAAAAAAAACCCGGAAATCCTCACTTTCGTGGGCCTTCCGGATTTTCTAAACCGCCAAATATGGTGGGTCGTGTGGGATTCGAACCTACGACCAATTGGTTAAAAGCCAACTGCTCTACCAACTGAGCTAACGACCCGCTGTGTGGTGGCGCGTATAATACTGATTTTTAAGGACTATTCAACACTTTATTTAAAATAAATCAGAAATAATGCGTAGGGTGCGTAATTCCGGCCGTTTTGACGCCTTCCGCACGCCGTCGGCAGGCGTTCTATTCCCACAAGCACGGCCGGCATCATCAGGCCGGTAGCAGGATGACCGCGCCCTTTTTGATAAGCAGAGCGACCAACCCTGTCAGCGACCTGGTTCGTCGTTCCACAGGTATTTATGCAACTGCAACTGCAGGCGCACCGGCAGGTTATCGGCCACGACCCAGTCAGCCAGATCACGGGCGTTCAAGTCATGGTGGCTTGGCGAAAACAGCACCTCGCCCGCCCGACGCTCCAGGCCGTATTGAATCAGCTTGGAGGTCGCCCAGTCGTAGTCCTCGCGGGAGCAGATCACGAACTTGACCTGATCGTTAGGCGTCAGCAGGTCCATGTTCGCGTACAGGTTGCGGTGCGCTTCCTTGGAGCCTGGGGTCTTGAGATCGACCACGCGGCTTACACGCGGGTCAACGGCCGAGATATCCAGGGCGCCACTGGTCTCCAGCGAGACCTCGTAACCGGCATCACATAGCTGCTTGAGCAAAGGGATAGCATTGGGTTGAGCCAGGGGCTCGCCACCCGTCACACAGACGTAGCGCGGCTTGAAACCCGCAACCTGCTCCAGGATGTCGTCCAGGGTGCGCACCGTGCCGCCACTGAAGGCGTAGGCGCTGTCGCAGTATTGGCAACGCAAAGGGCAGCCGGTCAACCGTACAAATACGGTGGGCAGGCCAGCCGTTCGCGTTTCACCCTGCAAAGAGTAAAAAACTTCGGTAATACGTAATGTGTCTTGCATAGTCGCCACGGGCGTAACAGCTAAACAGGCTGTCCGCCTCCGTCAGGCACTTCAAGGGATCGCGACAACGCGTCAACCCCAGGAAGCGTGTCTCAATAAAAGGGCATGGATTCTAACGAAAAAACCCGCGTCAGGCGCGGGTTTCTTCTAAACGGCTGCATCGCTTAAAGGCGCTGCAGATCCCGTTGAGCCAACTGTGCGGCGGAAGTGCCCGGATATTGGGCAACCACCTGCTGCAGAATGCCCTTGACCTTGTCGGCATGACCCAGGCGGCGTTCTACGTCTGCCAGCTTGTATAGCGAATCCGGCACCTTGGCATGCTTGGGGTACAGTTGGCTGACCTTGGCAAACGCCTGGCCCGCTGCTTGTAAATCACCCTTGGCCAGGTTGACCTCGCCCAGCCAGTATTGGGCATTGCCCGCGTATTGGCTGTTCGGATATTTGCGCAGGAATGCGGTAAAAGCCTGGCTGGCCTTATCGAAATCCTTGGCCTTGATCAGGTCGAAGGCTGCATCGTAATACAGCTTTTCCTTCGCCGGATCACCCGGTTCACTGCTGGCGGCAGGGGCTTGGCTGGCAGCCGCGGCCCCTGCTGCTGCACCACCGGCGGCAGCGCTTGGCGCGCCACCGGTAGAAGAATTATCAGGAGTAGCGGCTGGTGTAGCGCCGGCTCCAATGCGTCGATCAAGATCCTGGTAACGCTCCAGGCCTTCTTGCTTCAGCTGGTTCACTTGGTTTTGCAGTACTTCAATGGCGCCTTGTTGCTGCGCAATTTGATCCTGCATGCGTTGCAGCTGGTTGAACAGTTCGCCCTGTGCCGAGGGGGCGGGCGTAGCCGCTCCCCCAGCATAGGCGCCGTTCGTGCCATAACCTGCTGGCGGATAACTGCTCCCGCTATTGTTATAGCCAGAGTTGCTATCTTCCACAGGAACCGCAGCCCACACCGCAAGCGGCGCGAGGCTGAGAGCCAATACAGTCAGAGCACGACGGCACGTTCGCATGACGAATTACTTACGCAGTTCGACGCGACGGTTTTGAGCCCAGGACTGCTCGTCGTGGCCAGTAGCAACTGGACGCTCTTTACCGTAGGAAACCAGTTCCAGTTGGCCTGGAGCAACACCTTGCAGTACCAGGTAGCGCTGAACGGCTTTCGCACGACGCTCGCCCAGTGCCATGTTGTACTCACGAGTACCACGTTCGTCAGTGTTACCTTCCAGAACAACGCGAGCGCCGTTAGCTTTCAGGTCCTTGGCGTGAACGTCCAGAGCGCGCATGGCTTCTGGCTTCAGGTCAGAACTGTCGTATTCGAAGTAGAAAGTGGTGATAGCGCGCAGAGCAGCTTCTTCGCTCAGGGAGCCGTCAACTGCACCAGTGTTAGCGCCGTAACCAGCGTTTGGATCAACAGCTGCGCCTTCACCGGCATTGTCGCCGCCTTTAGACGAGCAACCAACGGCTACGGACAGAGCCAGAGCCAGAGCAGCAAACTTACCAAACTTCAGCATTTCCATCGTGAAACTCCTAATGAACCCCAGTGTGTTAAGCAAATCTTTTTGTAGCGCCGCGTCAGTTCAGGTAAGGGGACCAGGATGGTTCTCTGACTTCGCCTTGTGCGGTAGGAAGCGGGAGCCTTACACGTCCATTAATGGACACGAGCATCAAGACTCCCCGGCCCTGCTGGCGGGTGGCGTAGATTACCATGGTGCCGTTGGGCGCAACAGTGGCTGACTCATCAAGGTTGGTATCTGTAAGGATTTTTACGGTTCCGCGCTGCAAATCCTGGGCCGCAACCCGGAAATTAGTGAAACCATCCTGACGGTGAATCATCACCAACGTCTTTTCATCGGCCGAAAGCTTAGGGTTGGCGTTGTAGTTACCGATAAAAGTAACGCGCTCTGCGCCCCCGCCATTCACGTTCGCCTTATAGACCTGTGGCTTGCCGCCACGGTCGGAGGTGAAGTAGATGGTCGAACCATCCTTGCCCCAGAACGGTTCGGTGTTGATGCCAGGGCCTGCGGTCACGCGATTGATCTGGCGCGAAGCCATGTTCATCACGTAGATGTCCGGGTTACCGTCCTTGGACAGTACGAATGCCAGGCGCGAACCATCCGGCGACCAGGCCGGGGCACCGTTGAGGCCTTCAAAGTTGGTGATCTGCTCACGACGGCCAGTATCGATGTGCTGGACGAAGATACGCGGACGTTTCTGTTCAAACGACACATAGGCAATACGCTTGCCGTCCGGCGCAAAACGCGGCGACAGGATTGGCTCACGCGATTGCAGCAAGGTCACGGCGCGAGCACCGTCGTAGTCCGAACGCTGCAAGGTATAACGGGTGTTGTCTACCGAGAAACGCTCTGCGGTTACGTACAGCAGGCGTGTCGAGAAAGCACCTTTGATACCGGTGAGCTTTTCAAACGACTGGTCCGAGATGTAGTGAGCCATGTCACGCAGTTGTTCGGCGGTGCCCGAAACGCTGCCGGTCAGGACCTGCTGCTCGGTGGCCACGTTGAACAATGCGTACTGGATCTGCAGGCGACCGCCGGCCGGCGTGATGCTGCCGACCATCAGGTACTGGGCGCCCACGGCCTTCCAGTCGCGGAAGATGACTTCGCTGGCCTGGGTCGGCTGGCTGATCATGTTGCCTTTCGGAATCGGTGCGTAGTAACCGGAATTGCGCAGGTCGTCGCTGACGATCTGGGCCATGTCGTCCGGCAATACGCTGCCGCCCTGCCAGCCAAACGGTACCACCGCGATCGGAGTGGCCCGATCGCTACCGCTGGTGACCAGGATGTTCTTTTCATCCGCCGCCGCTATCCCTGCCATACAGCAAATAACGACAAGCATTCCTCGAAGAAGGTTTCTCACAAGGCTAGATCCTCAGGTGTGAATGTCATCTTGAATGAACGATAGGGAGCGAAGTCGCTTGGTTTCATTCCCTGCATCTCGGTCAACCGGCCAATATTCTTGACTGCGGCAACCGCTGAACTGTCGAACGAGCCGTCACCACTGGACTTGGCCACGCTGACCGAAGTCACCGTACCGTCCGGCAACATGCCGATCTGCAGCACTACTGTCATGCCTTTGCGTGCCGAAGGTGGACGTGTCCAGCCTTCTGCTGCCCGTGCCCGAATCAGGTCGTCGAAACTGCCCGCGACGTCATCACCACGTTCATCGGCCAGGGCTTGCTGACGCTGAGGCGTGTCGGAAAGCAAATCGGCCAAGGCCTGGGCCTTTTTCTCTTCGGCGGATTTACGTGCTGCTTCCTGGGCCTTTTTCTTCTGGGCGTCGGCGGCAGCTTTCTTCTTCGCTTCGTCGGCGACTTTCTTCTTCGCCTCGTCTGCTTCAGCTTTTTTCTTGGCGTCTTCGGCGGCTTTCTTCTTCGCGTCTTCGACTATCTTTTTCTTGGCCTCTTCAGCGGCCTTTTTCTTGGCCTCTTCTTCGGCAGCCTTTTTGGCTTCTTCTTCAGATTTCTTCTTGGCTATATCAGCCAATTGCTTCTCTTCGGCCTTTTTCGCTTCGGCAGCTTTCTCGGCTTTCTTGGCTTCATCAGCCTTTTTCGCCTCGTCCGCTTTCTTGGCTTCGTCAGCCTTTTTCGATTCCTCGGCCTTTTGAGCCGCCTCTTCTTTCTTTTGTTCCGCAGCAGCCTTCACCGCTTCCTGCTCGACCTTCTTCTGTTCCATCTGCTCGACTTCAGTCTGGCGCGCAGCCGACTTCTGGGCTTCACCCGCAATCTTCTGATTGGTCTGGGTGGTGGCCTGACTTTTCGATTTCAGCTGATACAGGGTCGCCTGCACGATCGGCTTGGCTGGCGGCAGGTCCGGGGTCATGGCAAAGCTGACGAACAGCATGCCAAACACCAGGACGTGCAGGGCGATTGCCCAGACGCTAGGCCAGAAGTAGCTTTCCGAGGCGGACGGCTCTCGCTGTTGCTGCATCAGGGCGCCTCGGTAATCAAGCCAACGTTACCGACGCCGGCCTTCTGCAGCCCGCCCATGGCACCCATGACGGAGCCGTAGTCGACCGCCTTGTCACCGCGGATGAAGACCTGGGTGTGCTTGCCGCCTTCGTTGCCCGCGCGAATGATCTTGGTCACCGCATCGGTCATCGCCGGCAAGGTCATCGCCTTGTCCTGCTGCTTCTGCGTGTCGACTTCGCTGCCAAGGTTCCAGTAATAGGTCTTGTCGGACTTGATCGAAATGGTCAGCACCTGGGTGTTGTTGTCCTGGGGCAAGGCTTCGCTGGAAACCTTGGGCAGGTCAACCTTCACACCCTGGTTGAGCATCGGCGCGGTCACCATGAAGATCACCAGCAGCACCAGCATCACGTCGATGTAAGGCACCACGTTCATCTCGGCGACCGGCTTGCGCTTGGTTCGAGCTCGAGTGATTAAAGCCATCGGGAAGTACCTGCTTATTCTTCGCTGGTGTGCACTTTACGGTGCAGGATCGCCTGGAACTCGTCGGCGAAGGTGTAGTAACGGCCAATCAGGTTTTCGCCGCGAGCGGCAAAACGGTTGTAGGCGATTACTGCGGGGATGGCAGCGAACAGGCCGATCGCGGTGGCGACCAAGGCTTCGGCGATACCCGGGGCCACGGTCGCCAGGGTCGCTTGCTGCGCCTGGGCCAGGCCACGGAAGGAGTTCATGATCCCCCATACGGTACCGAACAGGCCGATGTACGGGCTGACGGAACCTACGGTGGCGAGGAACGGCAGGCTTTGCTCCAGCTTCTCTTCTTCGCGGGAGATAGCGACGCGCATGGCACGGGCCACGCCTTCCATCACCGCTTCCGGGTCAACACCTGGCTGCTGGCGCAGACGGGAGAACTCCTTGAAACCGGCGCGGAAGATCTGCTCGACGCCGGAGTCCGGGTCCGGGTTGCTGCCGGCCTGGCGGTACAGTTTGGACAGGTCGATACCCGACCAGAAGCGCTCTTCAAAGCTCTCCAGGGCACGTCGACCGGCACGCAGCAAATTGCTGCGCTGAAAAATCATGACCCAAGAGGTAACCGATGCGGCTACCAGGGTCAGCATGACCAGTTGAACCACGACACTGGCATTGCTGACCAGGCTCCACATGGAGGAATGGTCGACGACGGTAGGTTCCACGCTAAATCTCCTGCTTTGATTGTTTACCCGCGCCGCTTACGCCGGCAAAGGCCGCACGCAGAGCTTCGGGAATGGCCCGGGGTTTCAAACTATTGGTGCGCACACAGGCCACCAGGAACTGCCCCTCACAGAGCAGCGTTGCATCCGTAGCCCGCCTGACCTGCTGCTTGAAACGCAGGCTGACACGGTTCAATTCGATTACTTCAGCGCTTACCAGCAGCTCATCGTCCAACCGCGCCGGCGCGTGATAGCGCGCCTCGCTGGAATGCACGACAAACAACAGGTCCTCTCCCGCCAGCTCGGATTGGGCAAAGCCCAGCTCTCGTAGCCGCTCGGTGCGGGCCCGCTCCATGAACTTGAGGTAATTGACGTAATACACGATGCCGCCGGCATCGGTGTCTTCGTAATAAACGCGACAGCGATGTACGAACGACTGATCCCCGTTTTGCGCGCGCATACTCTAGTGCTTACTCCTCAGGTTGCCAATCCGGCTGGGCAACTGTTTTTTCGTTGTCTGAAACATTTCTACTGACTGAATGACGACACCAGCCACTAGGACAGCACAAACCTCGGATAAATCGTCTGGCGTGAAGCTTTTAATCGTCCACTGCATCGAGAAATTCGTCTACTACAGGCATCTCGCCCAATCGTGACGGAATGTTTAGCCCAAAGTGCAAATAGGCATGCCGCGTCACCACTCGCCCTCTTGGCGTACGCATGATGTAACCCTGTTGGATCAGGTACGGCTCGAGTACGTCCTCGATGGTATGACGCTCTTCACTGATCGCAGCCGCCAGGCTGTCCACACCGACCGGGCCACCGTCGAATTTCTCGATCAGGGTCAAGAGTAGACGCCGATCCTGGTGATCGAAGCCATGTTCATCCACATCCAGCAGGTTCAAGGCCAGGTCCGCGACGGCCTTGGTGATATGCCCCTTGGCCCGCACCTCGGCAAAGTCGCGAACCCGGCGCAGCAAGCGGTTGGCAATCCGTGGCGTGCCCCGGGCCCGACGGGCAATTTCAAACGCGCCGTCCGGGTCCAGCGGCAAGCCGAGAATGCTCGCCGAACGGCTGACAATGGTCGCCAGATCGGCAGTGCTATAGAACTCCAGACGTTGAACAATGCCGAAACGGTCTCGCAGCGGGTTGGTCAGCATGCCGGCGCGCGTGGTCGCCCCCACGAGGGTAAAGGGCGGCAGGTCGAGCTTGATCGAACGTGCGGCCGGGCCTTCGCCGATCATGATATCCAGCTGGAAATCTTCCATGGCCGGGTACAGCACTTCCTCGACAATCGGCGACAACCGATGGATTTCGTCGATAAACAGCACGTCGTGGGGTTCAAGATTGGTCAGCAAGGCCGCCAAGTCACCCGGACGCTCCAGCACGGGCCCCGAGGTCGACTTGATCGACACGCCCATTTCCTGGGCGATGATATTGGCCAATGTGGTTTTACCCAGCCCCGGCGGCCCGAAGATCAGCGTGTGGTCCAGGGACTCAGTGCGCCCGCGTGCAGCCTGGATGAACAGCTCCATTTGCTCGCGCACGGTCGGCTGGCCGATGTATTCGGCCAGGCTCAGGGGGCGAATAGCCCGGTCCTGGACTTCTTCACGGTCACGCGGGCCGGTGGCCGCGATCAGACGATCAGCTTCAATCACTTAAATCATTCCCTTCAGGGCTCGGCGGATCATGTCTTCGGCGCTCAGGTTCTTGTCCTTGATGGCCGACACCGCCTTGCTCGCTTCCTGGGGCTTGTAGCCCAGGGAAATCAGCGCATTGACGGCATCGCTTTCTGCACTGGCGACCTGGGCCGCCGGCATATCCGGCTGGTTCGGCACCAGCGCGAACATGCTCGGTACGACCTCCCAGGCTTTGAAACGATCCTTGAGTTCCACCAGCAGGCGTTCCGCAGTTTTCTTACCGACACCCGGCACCTTGGTCAAGGCCGAGGTGTCCTGGGCCGAAACCGCGCGGACCAACTCGTCCACCTCCAGGCTGGACATCAAGGCCAAGGCAAGTTTGGGCCCCACGCCATTCAGGCGGATCAGCTCGCGGAAGAAGTCGCGGTCGCGCTTGCCGATGAAACCATAGAGTAATTGCGCGTCTTCGCGAACCACCAGGTGAGTGTGCAACGTAATCGGCTCGCCGACCGACGGCAGGCGATAGAGGGTGGTCATGGGCACTTCCAGCTCATACCCCAGCCCATTGACGTCCAGAATCAGGTGCGGCGGCTGTTTCTCAGCCAGGGTGCCGCGCAAGCGTCCAATCACGGTTCAGATCCTTAAAGCTTGGGGTCAGATCAAAGCCTGACCGGAAATAACGATTGCGCTGATGCTATCAGAGACGCAGCCGCCCGCCACGACTGCGTGCAGTGCCGAGACCATGGGGCAGCAGACTGGAACGGGTGTGCGCATGGCAAATGGCAATAGCCAGGGCGTCGGAGGCGTCGATTTGCGGTTTGGCGGTGAGCTTGAGCATGTGCATGACCATCATCTGTACTTGCTCTTTATTGGCCGCGCCGGTGCCGACCACGGCCTGCTTGACCTGGGTCGCGGTGTATTCGGCGATCTCCATGCCCTCCTCGGCACCGGCGACGATGGCGGCGCCACGGGCTTGGCCGAGCTTCAGGGCTGAGTCGGCATTTTTTGCCATGAACACTTTTTCGATGCCCATCGTCACCGGGCCATAGGTCTGGATGACCTCACGCACGCCGCGATAAACGATCTGCAGGCGCTCGGCCAACTCGCCCGCACCGGTGCGGATACAACCCGAGGCCACATACACGCAGCCACGCGGGGTCTGCTGCACCACGCCAAAACCGGTGATGCGTGAACCGGGGTCGATACCTAGGATTAAAGTCATAACGCCTGCGGGTTGAATAAAACAAATGTTGATACATCAACGTGCCAATGTGGGAGGGGGCTTGCTCCCGATAGCGGGGTGTCAGTTATCCATAAGTCGACTGAGCCACCGCCATCGGGAGCAAGCCCCCTCCCACATGGATCTACATCGCTTTTCAGCCTAGCTGTTCGGCGACGGATTCCGGGATGTCCGCGTTGGAATACACGTTCTGTACATCATCCAGGTCTTCAAGCATATCCAGCATCTTCAGCACTTTCTGCGCGCCGTCCAGGTCCAGCTCGGCGCTGGTGGTCGGCAGCATCACGATTTCCGCGTCGGTGCCTTTGAAACCAGCGGCGTCCAATGCGTTGCGCACGGCGTAGAAACTGGCGAACGAGGTGAACACGTCGATGGAGCCATCTTCGTTGGTCACCACATCGTCGGCGTCCGCCTCCATCGCGGCCTCCATCAACGCATCTTCATCCGTTCCCGGTGCGAAGCTGATCTGCCCCTTGCGCTCGAACAGGTAGGCCACCGAACCGTCGGTACCGAGGTTGCCGCCGCACTTGCTGAATGCGTGGCGCACGGCCGCAGCGGTGCGGTTGCGGTTGTCGGTCATGCACTCGACCATTACCGCCACACCGCCTGGGCCGTAGCCTTCGTAGCTCAGTTCGACCATGTCGTCGGTGTCGGCGGCGCCGGCGCCACGGGCCACGGCGCGGTCAATGATGTCACGGCTCATGTTCGCGCCGAGGGCCTTGTCGAGCGCCAAACGCAAGCGCGGGTTGGAACCCGGATCCCCACCGCCCTGACGGGCCGCAACGGTCAGTTCACGAATCCACTTGGTAAAGATCTTGCCCTTCTTGGCATCCTGACGCTCTTTGCGGTGCTTGATGTTCGCCCACTTGGAATGGCCAGCCATAACACAACTCCGAAATTCTGTAGAAACCTTATCAACCCCGCCCCAGGGCGGACTTTTCTTTTTAAAGTGCAGCCCTTGTAACGCAAAGGCGCATCCGAAGATGCGCCTTTTTAGACTGCGTAAACCTCAGTGCGCTTTCACGCAGCGGCCTTACTCAGCCTTCGGCGTCTCACGCAGGCGGATGTGCAGCTCGCGCAGTGCCTTGGCATCCACCACACCCGGCGCCTGGGTCATGACGTCCGCAGCACTCTGGGTTTTCGGGAAGGCAATCACTTCACGGATCGACTGGGCGCCGGTCATCAGCATCACCAGACGGTCCAGGCCGAACGCCAGGCCACCATGGGGCGGCGCGCCGTACTTCAGGGCGTCGAGCAGGAAGCCGAACTTCTCTTCCTGTTCCGCTTCGTTGATGCCCAACAGGCGGAACACCGCTTGCTGCATCTCTTTACGGTGGATACGGATCGAACCGCCGCCCAACTCCGTGCCGTTGAGCACCATGTCGTAGGCACGGGACAGAGCGCCCGCCGGGTTGGCTTCCAGCTCGGCCGGCGAGCACTTCGGCGCGGTGAACGGGTGGTGCAAGGCGCTGAAGCTGCCGTCGTCGTTCTCTTCGAACATCGGGAAGTCAACGACCCACATCGGGGCCCACTCACAGGTCAGCAGGTTCAGGTCATGACCGAGCTTGATACGCAGTGCGCCCAAGGCTTCGCTGACGATCTTGGCCTTGTCGGCCCCGAAGAACACGATGTCGCCGTCGACGGCACCGACGCGATCGAGGATCGCGTTCAGGTTCTCCAGCGGAATGTTTTTCACGATCGGCGATTGCAGGCCATCAACACCGTTGGCGCGCTCGTTGACCTTGATGTAAGCAAGGCCCTTGGCACCGTAGATGCCGACGAACTTGGTGTAGTCGTCGATCTGCTTGCGCGGCATGCTCGCGCCGCCAGGCACGCGCAGGGCGGCAATACGGCATTTCGGATCGTTGGCCGGGCCACTGAACACCTTGAAATCAACTTCTTTGAGCTGATCGGCAACGTCCACCAGTTCCAGCGGGTTACGCAGGTCTGGCTTGTCGGAACCGTAGCGGCGCATGGCTTCTTCGAAGGTCATGTGCGGGAACTCGCCGAACTCCAGGCCCAGCACTTCCTTGAACAGGTTGCGGATCATTTGTTCGGTCAGGCCCATGATCTCTTTTTCATCGAGGAAGCTGGTCTCGATGTCGATCTGGGTGAATTCCGGCTGACGGTCGGCGCGCAGGTCTTCGTCGCGGAAGCACTTGGCGATCTGGTAGTAACGGTCGAAGCCGGCCACCATCAGCAGTTGCTTGAACAACTGCGGCGATTGCGGCAGGGCGAAGAACGACCCCGCGTGGGTACGGCTAGGCACCAGGTAGTCACGTGCGCCTTCCGGCGTGGCACGGGTCAGGATCGGTGTTTCAACGTCGAGGAAGCCGTTCTCGTCGAGGAAGCGACGGATGCTGGTGGTCATGCGCGAACGCAGGCGCAGCTTCTCGGCCATTTCCGGGCGACGCAGGTCCAGGAAGCGGTAGCGCAGGCGGGTTTCTTCGCCCACGTCGGAGTATTCGTTGAGTGGGAACGGCGGAGTTTCGGCCTCGTTCAACACTTCCAGCTCATAGCCCAGCACTTCAATACCGCCGGACGCCATGTTCTTGTTAACGGCACCAGCCGGACGCAGGCGCACCTTGCCGGTGATCTTCACGACGTATTCGCTGCGCACACGGTCGGCGGCGGCGAAGCTCTCGGCGCGGTCCGGGTCGAACACCACCTGGGCCAGACCATCACGATCACGGATATCGAGGAAGATCACCCCGCCGTGGTCGCGACGACGGTGAACCCATCCGCAAAGGGTGATTTCCTGACCTTCCAGGGTCTCGTTCAGTTGGCCGCAATAGTGGCTGCGCATCATGGTAGTGGTTTCACTTCTCGTAATTCGAAATTCGGTGGAGGCCCGCCTCGTCACCGTACATTAAAGCAGGGGACGGATAATGCAGGAGCCTGCGCGTAGAGTTCAACTCAGTCTGCTTTGTCGCCGCCCGCCAGGTTCTTCTTCGAACCGGTCTTGAAGTCGGTTTCGTACCAGCCGCTGCCACTCAGGCGAAAGCCCGGCATCGACAACATCTTCTTCAGCTCAGGCGCCTGGCAGGCAGGGCAATCGACCAGCGGTGCTGCGCTGATCTTTTGAATGGCTTCCAACTGATGACCACAGGAAGCACATTGATAGTCGTACATGGGCATGGAGATGTCTCGGCGATCAGATCGTTACGGCGCCACGCCTGCTCACTGCTCCATGGAGCACGAAGAAAGCCGGCATGCGCGGCAAAGCGCGGGATTATATCTGGTAAATCGGCACAGCGCAGCCGCCTTTCTGCCCGAAGCCCGGCCCGCCTTGACAGTGGGCCGGCTTCGCTACCGCCAGGCTAATCGGGGGGCATGAGGGCAACGCGGCCTTTTAACAGGTGAACCACGCATACCACCCTGACCAGCCCGCTGAAGTTTTTCACCCCCCCATACCGCAAGTGCACTTCCCGATCGACATAGGACAACAATGCACTGACCGAGCAGGCATTGATCCTGGCTATTTCCGTGAGGATATTCCAATAGATCTGTTCAAGCCGCAGGCAGGTGGAAAACCCATTGAGCCTCACCGACCGCGACAGCGGTTTGGCCAGCCCCATGTCGAACCCCTTGGCGAAGGGGTCGACCTTTATCTTGTGAAAACCGCAGGTCTCCATCACTCCCTTACCCATTCCGCGTGACATACACCTGACACTCCATTGCCAAACAGCAGCCCATGGGCTTGTCCCATTGGGCAGTGGGCCTATAAAACAGCAGGACGCGAGGAGCAGCCAGAAGACACGGCGTTGATAATCGTAGGACAACGCCAGGAAGTGCGCGGAAACAAGCGGGCAGCGCCAGGAAGGCGCCACCCGGATTTAACCTTTACTGGTTTTCAAGCAGGGAGCGCAACATCCATGCGGTTTTCTCGTGGACCTGCATGCGCTGGGTCAACAAGTCCGCCGTCGGCTCGTCGCTGACCTTGTCGAGCAATGGGAAGATGCCGCGCGCGGTGCGCGTTACCGCTTCCTGGCCGGCGACCAGTTGCTTGATCATCTCTTCGGCGCTCGGCACACCCTCCTCCTCCTTGATGGAAGAAAGACGGGCGTAGATCGAATAAGCACCCGGCGCCGGGAACCCCAGGGCACGGATGCGCTCGGCAATGGAGTCCACCGCCAGCGCCAGTTCGTTGTACTGCTCTTCAAACATCAAGTGCAGCGTACGGAACATGGGGCCGGTGACGTTCCAATGGAAATTGTGGGTTTTCAGATACAACACATAGGTATCGGACAGCAGCCGTGAAAGTCCGTCGACGATGGATTTACGATCTTCTTCACTGATACCAATATCGATTGCCATGTTTTTCCCCTTCAATTGACGAGCATTCATTGATCAGGTGCAGGACCACTCTAGCAAGAGTGCCGGCGGCGTGCAGCCCGCCCTCCCGAGGTGGAGTGCGGCAAATCGTCCCTGTGCGGCTTGTCGGCCCGCGACCGGCAAGCCTTCAGGGAGTAGGAAAATGCCGAAAATGCCGCTCAAAAAACCCGCACCTGTCTAGGACAAGCGTTTGACGCAGAAATGCCCAAGCAGCCGCAACACCCCGAAATGCTTGATTTGAGTAGGCACAGCCTTTGCTGTTAAATAGGTGACGTGGGGCGGCCGTTCATTTCTGCGGCACATCCCATAGGCTGATACCCGCGCACGTGCTCAACGCCTCCCATTGTTCAGAAGCGAACCGTGCCGGTCAGCTCTTCCTTAGTGTTCCGTCTTAACGTGAGTTAATCAAAATGTTGAAAATCGTCCACCTGCTAACGGGCGTTGCAGCTTTGCTGCTGTCGTTTATCCCGAGCCTGCAGCCTGAAAGCCTGCCCTATCTGGAACAACACGATGCCCTGTACCTGGCCTTGTTCGGCCTTCTCAACCTGGCGCTCGCACCGGTAATTCCTTACTGGAACAAAGGCACGCGTCATCAACTGCAAAACCTGGTCAGCGCGCTGCTGGTACTGACCGTTGTCGTTCAAACCCTCACCCTCCTGGCACCGATGCCTGAAGTGGGCGGCCATCCGGCCATCCTGCTCAGCCTGGTGATTGCTGTGGTCGCCATCGTTCTTCACCTGGCCATCAGCTTCTACCGCTCGTCCCCTGCGGCCGCGTCGCAAAACTACGACATGACCAACCGGGATACCGGTACCGTCAAGTGGTTCAACACGTCCAAAGGCTTCGGCTTTATTTCCCGCGACTCGGGCGACGATATTTTCGTCCACTTCCGGGCTATCCGTGGCGAAGGCCATCGCGTCCTGGTCGAAGGCCAGCGCGTGGAGTTCTCTGTCATGAACCGTGACAAAGGCCTGCAAGCCGAAGATGTCATCGCTGCACTGCCGCGTCGCTGACCCCAGCCTGCGCAGCAAAAAAAACCGCGACCCAGCCTGCTGGATCGCGGTTTTTTTATTCGCGCCGATTGATCAATAGTGCGGCGGCGGCGCTTCTTCTTCAGACGTCTCGAACTGGCCACCCATTTCTTCCTGGCGCTTGAGCAGCGCGGTCATCTGCAGTTGCAGGCGCTCGACGGCCCGCTGCTGGGTAACCAGAATGTCATTGAGGGTTTCGATGGTGTCGTCCTGGAAGGCCAGGCGGCTTTCCAGGTCAGTGACGCGGTCTTGCAGGTCCATGGTTCAATCCTGGGTAAAAATGAAGCTGGCAGGCAATAGCTCGCGCAATCGACTGCGGATAGCCGCCACTTGCTCTTCAGTGTAAGGCTGCGCCGGATGCTTGCCCCAGACCGGTGCAGGCCAGGCGGCGTCATCGCGTTTACGCACGATCACATGCACGTGCAACTGGCTGACCACATTGCCCAATGCACCAATGTTCATCTTATCGGCCGCCAGCCCTTCATTGAGCAGCTGCGCCAGGGCGGTGGTTTCCTGCCACAGGGTCTGCTGATCGGCAACATCCAGTTGAAACACTTCACTGATACCTTCAATACGCGGAACCAGGATGAACCAGGGGTAATGGGCATCGTTGGACAGCAGCAGGCGGCAAAGCGGGAAATCCCCTATGACCTTCGTGTCTTGTTGCAGGCGTTGATCCAAGGCGAACACGTGAGTACTCCGTTGCGCGGGTCGATTTCAGGCGCCCAGCATACCTTCGATTACACGCGGCTTCACGACGAATGCGCAGGGCCTTGAGTCAACCGACGAAAATTCATGCCCTGTTTCGATGCAGGCAAATAGTTGAGCTACGCTGATCCTGGCCGCTAGCAGTTGCACCAAAATGACCCACTTGTGCCTCAAAGAGATCCGCCGATTACCCACCAAGGAGTGTGAACCGGTAACGTTTTGCTCTGGCACAGGATTCATGGACCACCGAAGGGGTAAACGGCACGTGCGTCAAGCCCAAACCAAACGGCGTAAAAAGCCCGTGCTTATGCGGTTTTTACAGGGCCATAATGTTTTTCACGAAAAAATGACATTCGGTTACCCCTTTGTGCACGCTTGTTGCATTCACACCCACATCGTCGGCAACGACACTCGCCTGGAAGCCGGTGTTTCGCGATAAAAAACAGCAGCGTTTCAATGCACGCCAAGGATGAGTTCAAACTTCGAAGGGTGGTTTGAAAGAGTATTGAAGTTGTCAGCCCAGTTACAGTCGGGCTGTGAATTTGCGACATGGAGCTAGCGATTTACGACAGCCTCGTAAAGAAGCTGAAAGGATAGATGGGTAAGTATCGTCAATAACGTCTGCGTGATATAACTTTGCGCCGACACAAAAAAGAAAGAGCCGCCCAGATAAAAATACAGGTGGGACGGCAGTACTCTTCCTAAAACCAAAGGAGCAAATCACGATGCGCGTGATGAAGTGGAGCATGATCGCCCTGGCTGTTTCAGCAGGCACCTCGCAGTTCGCAATGGCGTCCGCCCAGGACGACTCCAAGGGCTTTATCGAGGACAGTACAGCCAGCATTCTGACTCGTACTCTGTACTTCAGCCGTGACTTCCGTAACAACGCGCCAGGCACCCAGAGCCGCCGCGAAGAAACGGGTCTTGGCTTCCACGGTCTGTTCAGCTCGGGCTACACCCAAGGCACCATCGGGGTCGGTGTCGATGCCATCGGCTTGCTGGGCCTCAAACTCGACAGCGGCAAGGGCCGCGCCGGTACCGGCCTGTTCCCTAACGGCTCCGACGGCCGTGCGCAGGACGACTATTCCAAGGGTGGCGCAGCCATCAAGTTCCGTATTTCCGATACGGTCCTGAAAGTGGGCGACCAATACACCACCGCTCCGGTATTCGCATCCGACGACAGCCGCCTGCTGCCAGAGCTGCCGCAAGGTATCTCGATCACCAGCAACGAGATCAACGGCCTGAAACTGGAAGCCGGTCACTTCACCTCGATCGTTGCCCAGGACCACACCTACAAGGACAGTATCGCCAGCGCCGAGCCAGGCACCGGTACCGGCCTGCGCGATGCCAACTTCGTCGGCGGCGTGTACTCCTGGACGCCTGAGTTCACCACCAGCCTCTACTACTCGAAAGTAGAAGACTACTGGAAGAAGCTCTACGCCAACGTGAACTGGACTCACGCGCTCGACAAAGATCAGTCGGTAGCCGTTGACTTCAACATCTACAGCACCAAAAGCGACGGTGCCGGCCTGCAACGCGCAGAAAAAGACGGCACCACCAAACTGGATAACCGTGCCTACAGCTTGCAAGGCGCGTATACCTACCAGGCTCACACATTCACCTTGGCCTACCAGAAGGTCAGCGGTGACGGTGACTACGGCTATGGCGTAGACGGTGGCGGCACGATTTTCCTGGCCAACTCCGTCGCCCGTTCCGACTTCAACGCTGAAGACGAGAAATCCTGGCAAGCTCGCTATGACCTGAACATGGCCACCTTCGGCGTGCCAGGCCTGAGCTTCATGACTCGTTACGTCAGCGGTAGCGGCGCCAACACCGGCACCACGTCGAACGGTAAAGAGTGGGAACGCGACATCGAAGCCAAATACGTGATCCAGAGCGGCCCGGCCAAAGACCTGAGCCTGCGCGTACGTCAAGCGACCTATCGTTCGTCTGACGGCGTGTACTACGGTTCGGCGTCCATCGACGAACTGCGTCTGATCGCGCAATACCCGCTGAACATCTTGTAATTAGCCGTTTGATTGCAATGATGACCTAAGGCATCCGCCTTAACTAAAAAGCCGCTCCCCTGTTCACAAGGGAGCGGCTTTTTTATTGCAGTTATATTTCACTGGAAAAATAGCAAGCTAACTAACCAGACAAAAACCCGCACACCTGACCTGACCGCTCAGCCAAGTTTTGCAGCATCACACTTAGTTACTTCGTAGCACTTTCCTGCATTACACGAATAACCCGCTGCGGAAACGGAATATCAATACCTGCCGCTTTCAAACGATCACGCGCCAGTTCATTGAGCATGAACATCACATCCCAATAATCCGCCGTCTTGGTCCAGCAGCGCAGCGAAACGGTGATCGAACTGTCGCCCAAGGTCGACACCACGGCTACCGCCGCCGGGTCGGCCAATACGCGAGGGTCCTTGGCCAGTTCCAGCAGCACTTCACGGGCTTTCTGCAGATCAGCGTCATAGTCCACACCCACATCAAACACCACCTTGCGGGTCGGCTGACGGTTGGTGTTGGTGATGATGCCGTTGGACAGGCTGCCATTCGGGATGATCACCGTCTTGTTGTCGCCGGTGCGCAACACGGTGTGGAAGATCTGGATACTGTCGACGGTACCCGAGGTGCCCTGGGCTTCGATCCAGTCACCAATGCGGAACGGGCGGAACAACAGAATCAGCACGCCACCGGCAAAGTTCGCCAGGCTGCCTTGCAATGCCAAGCCAATGGCCAAGGTCGCGGCACCAATCGCAGCCACGAACGAGGTGGTTGCCACGCCGATCATCGAGGCCACGTTGACCACCAGCATCATCTTGAGCGCGATGTTCGCAAGGCTGGTGATGAAGTGCTGCAGCGCCAGGTCCGCATTGCGCAGCGCCAGCAAACGCCCGACCCGATGGGTCAAGACGTTGATCAGCCACCAGCCGATGGCCAGGGTGACCACCGCCAGTAAAAACCGGCTGCCGTATTCCATGATCATCGGGACCCACGACTGCGAGGTCTTGATCAACTGATCCACTTCTGCGTTTAAATCCATGTAGCTTCTCCTGTTGGGCGGTGTGCGGCTTTATCAACTGCCTGAAAACGCAAATGAGCCCCTTGGGGCTCAATGGCAGGCGCAGGTTCCGGGGCGTGGGACGTCAAAAACGCCGACGGGTTCCCCGCAGAGCCATCAGTCGCGGAAGTTATTGAACTGCAGCGGCATGTCGAAGGACTTGGCGCGCAGCGCTGCGATCGCTTCTTGCAGGTCATCACGTTTCTTGCCCGTGACCCGCACCTGCTCACCCTGGATGGCAGCCTGCACTTTGAGCTTGGCATCCTTGATGTGGGCGACGATTTTCTTGGCCAGCTCTTTGTCGATGCCTTCCTTGAGGACGGCTTCCTGCTTCATCAGCTTGCCCGAAGCGTAGGCATCCTTGATTTCAAGGCATTGCGCGTCGATCTTGCGTTTAACCAGGGACAGCTTGAGGATCTCGATCATCGCTTCCAGCTGGAAATCGGCTTCAGCGGTCAGGTTGACGGTCAGTTCCTTTTCCTTGAATTCGAAGCTGCCCTTGCCTTTCAAGTCATAGCGACGGTCCAGCTCCTTGACGGCGTTCTCGACGGCGTTGGTGACTTCGTGTTTGTCCAGTTCGGATACCACGTCGAACGAAGGCATGTCATTTCTCCAATATAAGGGGCGGGCTCAGTAGAGATGGAGCGCGCCCGAGCTAAAATGCCGGGGCATTATAGCGGTTCTTTCGCCGCGTTCACTGCGAGCAGCCCTACGGAGTAAAAACTGATGTCGACCACCTGGCACATTCTCGGCGCCGGCAGCCTGGGCACCCTCTGGGCTGCGCGCCTGGCACGCGCTGGCCTGCCCGTACGGCTGATCCTGCGTGATGATGCACGCCTGGCCAGCTATCGGGCGGGCCCGGGGTTGACGCTGGTCGAACAAGGCATAGCGCACACCTATCCGGTAATCGGCGAAACGCCTGACAGCCCGGAACCGATTCATCGCCTGCTGGTGGCGTGCAAAGCCTACGACGCGCAAAGCGCAGTAGCCCAGTTGCAACATCGATTGGTACCGGACGCCGAACTGGTCCTGCTGCAAAACGGCCTCGGCAGCCAGGACGCCGTCGCCGCCCAACTGCCCCAGGCCCGCTGCATCTTTGCCTCCAGCACCGAAGGCGCATTCCGAGACGGCGACTGGCGCGTGGTATTTGCCGGCCATGGCTACACGTGGCTGGGCGATGCCGCCCACCCCACGCCACCGCTATGGCTGGATGACCTGCACGCCGCGGGCATCCCCCACGAGTGGAGCACCGCGATTCTCACGCGTCTATGGCGCAAGCTGGCCCTCAACTGTGCGATCAACCCTTTGACCGTGCTGTACCAGTGCCGCAACGGCGGCCTGCAAAACCATCAATGTGAAGTGGCGACCCTGTGCGCCGAGCTGACCGAGTTACTCGAATGCAGCGGCCAGCCGGCCGCTGCCGAGCATTTGCACAGTGAAGTGGAACGGGTGATCCAGGCCACCGCCGCCAACTACTCGTCCATGTATCAGGATGTGGCCAACCGCCGCCGTACCGAAATCAGCTACCTGCTGGGCTACGCCTGCGAAGCCGCTGCCCGCCATCAATTGGCCCTGCCGCACCTGCAACAAGTGCAGGCGCGCCTGGTCGAGCACTTGCGTGCACACGGATTGGCCAGCGACTGAGGCACGCGCTACCCTGCCTACCTCTCTATCACCTGGGAAAACCCTGATGCCACTGCGCCAGCGTCTTGAAAATCTACCGGTAGGGCAGAAACTGCTGGCCGCCTTGCTGGTGTTGTTGACCACCGTATTGTTGGTGGCCAACCTGACGTTCATCAGCGCGGCTTACTGGATCTCCCAGGAAAGCATGGCGCCCCAGGCGCTGCAGGCCATCGGGCGGTTGGTGTCCAACCCGTCACTGGCCGCTGAAGCCCTCGAATCGTCCACCAAGGCCGAAGCCCTGCTCAATGAACTGACCAGCTATTCACCGCTGCGCGCAGCTGCGTTGTATGACGGCGAAGGCACTCGCCTGGCGCAGATGCAGCACGCCAATCGCCTGCACCTGCCGGATAATTACCGGCATATCGAGGCTTGGCGCCTCACTGAGTTTCGCAGCAACCAGGTCATCACCCTGCCCCGTCCCGGCCAGCCTCCCGGGCATCTGCTGCTGGTGGCCAGCAGCGAACTGCCGATGGCCTTTTATACCGGCACGCTGACGGCTAGCCTGGGCATCCTGATTTTCAGCGTGCTGCTGTGGCTGGTCATTGCCCGACAGATCAAGCGCCTGATCACTCGCCCCATCCACGAACTGGAAGAGCTGTCGCGTCAGGTGACTCGCGAAGAGAACTATTCCTTGCGCGCCGGGCGCGGCAACCATGACGAGATCGGCAGCCTGGCGGAAGCCTTCAACACGATGCTGTCGCGCATCGAAGCCCGCGAGCAGCAGCTCAAACGCGCCCGTGATGACTCCCAAGCCGCTTACGACCAAGCCCAGGGCCTGGCCGAGGAAACCCGTCATACCAACCGCAAACTCGAGCTGGAAGTACAGGTTCGCAGCAAGATCGAGAAAAAACTCACCGGTTTCCAGAACTACCTGAACAGCATCATCGACTCGATGCCGTCGGCGCTGATCGCCTTGGACGAACAGCTCTACGTCACCCAGTGGAACCAGGAAGCCAGCGCCCTTTCCGGGACACGCCTGGATGAAGCGCTGAATCAACCGATCTTTCTCGCCTTCCAGCCGCTCAAACCCTACCTGAGGCAACTCAAGGCCGCGGTCGAGCAGCACAGCGTGGAACGCATCGAGCGCGTCACCTGGGTCAAGGATGACGAGCCCAAGCATTACGCCCTGACGTTTTACCCGTTGATGGGCGGTGCCGGGCGCGGAGTGGTAATCCGGATCGACGACATCACCCAGCGCCTGTCGCTGGAGGAAATGATGGTGCAGTCGGAAAAAATGCTCTCCGTCGGCGGGCTTGCCGCAGGCATGGCCCATGAGATCAACAACCCGCTGGGAGCCATCCTGCACAACGTCCAGAACATTCGCCGCCGCCTGTCTCCCGACCTGCCCAAGAACCTGGAACACGCCGAACAGGCAGGCATCGAGCTGGACACCGTCAACCGCTACCTGCAAAGCCGCGAAGTGCCGCAGTTGCTCGACGGCATCCAACAAGCCGGCGCTCGGGCTGCGAAGATCGTCACCCACATGCTCAGTTTCAGCCGCCGTAGCAATCGGCAGATGGCGCCCTGCGATCTGCCGGCGCTGATCGACCAGGCAGTGGAAATTGCCGGTAACGACTTTGACCTGACCATCGGCTTCGACTTCAAGGGCCAGGCGATCATCCGCCAATTCGATCCACTGCTAGGCCCGGTACCGGGCACCGCCAACGAGCTGGAACAGGTGTTGCTCAACTTGCTGAAAAACGCCGCCCAGGCCATTCACCTGCGTGAAGACGACAGCGAGCCGGGGCGCATTATCTTGCGCACCCGCCTCAATCCGCCGTGGGCCGAAATCCAGGTGGAAGACAATGGCATCGGCATGAGCGAAAGCGTGCGCAAACGCACCTTCGAACCGTTCTTCACCACCAAGGAAATCGGCCAGGGCACCGGGCTCGGGCTGTCGGTCTCGTACTTCATCATCACCAACAACCACAAGGGCCAGATGGAAGTGCACTCCACCCTCGGCCAAGGCACCTGCTTCACGCTGCGCCTGCCCTTGGCGGGCAGCCAATTGCCACCCTACGAACTCACCCAACTGGAGCAATGACCATGGGCTTTCGCCTGTCGAAGATCTACACCCGTACCGGCGACCAAGGCGAAACCGGCCTCGGCGATGGCCGGCGTGTACCCAAGGACCATCCGCGGGTGGAGGCCATTGGCGAGGTCGACACCTTGAACAGTCAATTGGGCCTGCTGCTGGCCAATCTTGAGGAACAGAGCGGCAAGCACCCTGAACTCAAGGATGTGATCGAGGTGCTGACGCCTTGCCAGCATCGGTTGTTCGACCTGGGCGGTGAACTGGCAATGCCGGTGTACAAAGCCTTGAATGCAGCGGAAGTGGATCGGCTGGAAGCGGCGATTGACCGCTGGAATGAAGAAGTCGGGCCGCTGGAGAACTTCATCCTGCCGGGTGGTTCGGCGCTGATCGCGCAAGCTCATGTATGCCGCAGCCTGGCGCGCAGTGCAGAACGGCGCTGTCAGCAGTTGAATGCGCTTGAGCCGCTGGAAGGCGTGGGGCTTGCGTATATCAATCGGTTATCGGATCTGTTGTTTGTGGCGGCGCGGGTGATTGCCAGGCGCCAGGGTGTTGCGGAGGTTTTGTGGCAGGCGGCGGCTAAACCGCACTGAGGGTTGTGTAGTGACTGATCGGGCCCTATCGGGAGCAAGCCCCCTCCCACAAGGGCAACTTGTTCAACTGTGGGAGGGGGCTTGCTCCCGATGAGGCCATCAACGGCTGATCAGACTTCCGGCCAGAACGCCCGGATCCCTGCCACACCCTGAGCCCCGGCTTCCCAGGCCTGCTCCCGCTCGGCGGGCCCAAGCCCACCCAACAGAAACACCGGCTTGCTGAACCCACTGATCAACTGCGCCGCCTGCTCCCAGCCCAACGGCTGTGCATCTGGATGGGTCAGGGTCGGCTGCACCGGCGACAGCGTGACGAAATCCACATCCATCATTTGCGCCAGAGCCAGTTCTTCGGCGTTGTGGCACGAGGCCGCCAGCCAGCGGTCCTTCGGCAACGGTCGCCCCTTACTCGCGTATTTACGCAGTTGCGCCGAAGTCATGTGCCAACCGGCCGAAGGAAAGTCCCCCAGCCACTCGAACGGCCCCTTGAGCATCAACTGGGCCTTGCCGGCACACAGGCCAACCGCATCCACCGCCAGGTCACGATACTTGGGGTCGTAACCGTTGGGCGCACGCAGTTGAACCAGCTTGATACCACCGGCAATGGCTTTCTGAAGGCCGCGCAGCAGCGTGGGAGTTTCCAGCTCACCCGGGGTGATCAGGTACTCGGCAGGCAAGCGCGCAGCGGCAACGATCGGTGCATTGGCCGCCGGGAACTCATAGTTGATCAAGTCCCGAGGCGCTACCCATTCCAGCGGTTGCCCTTCGGCACCATGAGGCTCGCCGGTAAACGCCGAGACCTCCCAGACATCCAGTAACACCTGCTTGTCCGGGTAGTCGTGTTGCACCTTGATCAGCGGCCGGGCCGTGGTGACCCGGATGCCCAGCTCTTCGTGCAGCTCGCGCGACAAGGCGGTTGCCACCGACTCATCGGCCTCCACCTTGCCCCCAGGAAACTCCCAGAGGCCGCCCTGATGCTGGGTATCGGCACGGCGCGCTAGCAGAATCCTGCCGTCGGCACCGCGGATCACCGCTGCTGCTACATGCACTCGTTTCACCGCGTTTATCCTCTTGGCTATCAGGTACGGTATTCCGCGTTGATCTTCACGTACTCGTGGGACAGGTCGGTGGTCCAGATGGTTTCGCTGCACTCGCCACGACCCAGCTCGATACGGATGGTGATTTCTTCCTGCTGCATCACCGCCGAGCCCTGGGCTTCGGTGTAGGTTTCAGCACGGGCACCGCGGCTGGCAATGCACACATCGCCCAGGAACACGTCGATCTTGCTCACGTCCAGGTCCGGCACACCGGCACGGCCAACGGCCGCCAGGATGCGCCCCCAGTTCGGGTCAGAGGCGAACAGTGCGGTCTTGATCAGCGGCGAGTGGGCCACGGTATAGCCCACATCCAGGCATTCCTGGTGGTTGCCGCCGCCGTTGACTTCAACGGTGACGAACTTGGTAGCGCCCTCGCCGTCGCGCACGATGGCCTGGGCCACGTCCATGCACACTTCAAACACCGCCTTTTTCAGCGCGTCGAACAGGGGGCCTTCGGTGGTGGTGATTTCCGGCAGGTTGGCCTTGCCGGTTGCGATCAACATGCAGCAATCGTTGGTGGAGGTGTCACCGTCGATGGTGATGCGGTTGAACGACTTGTTGGCGCCATCCAGCATCAGCTTGTGCAGCACCTCGCGGGAAACCTTGGCATCGGTGGCGATGTAGCCGAGCATGGTGGCCATGTTCGGACGGATCATGCCGGCGCCCTTGCTGATGCCGGTCACCGTGACGGTCACGCCTTCGTGCACGAACTGACGGCTCGCGCCCTTGGGCAGAGTGTCGGTGGTCATGATGCCGGTGGCGGCGGCAGCCCAGTTATCCACAGACAGGTCGTCCAGGGCAGCTTGCAAGGCACCTTCGATTTTTTCCACCGGCAGTGGCTCACCGATCACGCCGGTGGAGTACGGCAGCACTTGGCTGGCGTCTACGCCCGCCAATTGGGCCAGCTTGGCGCACGTGCGCGCAGCGGCAACCAGGCCTGGCTCGCCGGTACCGGCGTTGGCATTGCCGGTGTTGGTCAGCAGATAACGAATCGAACCGGCAACGCGCTGCTTGGCCAGGATCACCGGTGCCGCGCAGAACGCGTTGAGGGTGAACACGCCCGCGACGGTCGAGCCTTCGGCACAGCGCATCACCACCACATCCTTGCGCCCCGGACGCTTGATACCGGCCGAAGCGATACCGAGTTCGAAACCGGCAACCGGGTGCAATGTGGGCAAAGGACCAAGACCAACAGCCATGAATGCGCTCCTCAAAAATAGGGGGTGTCTGTGCCGTCGTAAGCGACGGTGAAATTAATGGCAAAACGCCGCGACGGCAAAAGCCGGTCGCGGCGCGGAGTATTGCAGCGTCGGGCGAAAATCTTATTCGATCTGGCCGTGGCAGTGTTTGAATTTCTTGCCCGAACCGCAGTAGCACAGTTCGTTGCGGCCCAGCTTCTGATCGTTGCGAACCGGCGTTTGAGCCAGCGCCACATCCACCTCTTCGCCCAAGACTTCAGGCGCTTCCAGGCCCGGTGCCTCGTCATGCTGGAACTGCATGCGGGCGGCCAGCGCTTCGGCTTCCTGACGCAGGCGAGCTTCTTCCTCGGCCGGATCTTCGCGACGCACCTGAACGTGGGACAGCACGCGAATCGAATCGCGCTTGATCGAGTCCAGCAGTTCGGAGAACAGCGTGAACGACTCGCGCTTGTACTCCTGCTTCGGGTTCTTCTGGGCGTAGCCACGCAAGTGGATGCCGTGACGCAGGTGATCCATGGTCGACAGGTGGTCTTTCCACAGGTCGTCCAGCACGCGCAGTACGATTTGTTTTTCGAAGGTGCGCAGTGCTTCGGCACTCGCCTGCTCTTCTTTTTCGTTGTACGCGGCCAGCAGCTCGGTCATCAGCTTCTCGCGCAGCGTCTCTTCGTACAGGTGATCGTCTTCGTCCAGCCACTGCTGAACCGGCAGGTCAACACCGAAGTCGCTCTTCAAGGCCGCTTCCAGGCCGGCGACATCCCACTGCTCAGGCAGGGACTGTGGCGGGATATGGGCGCTGACGGTGGCGTTGAGCACGTCCTGACGGAAATCGGCGATGGTCTCGCCAATGTTGTCGGCGGCCAGCAACGTGTTACGCATGTGATAGATCACTTTACGCTGTTCGTTGTTGACGTCGTCGAACTCGAGCAGTTGCTTACGAATGTCGAAGTTGCGGCCTTCGACCTTGCGCTGCGCCTTCTCGATGGCGTTGGTCACCATGCGGTGCTCGATCGCCTCGCCGGACTGCATCCCCAGGGCTTTCATGAAGTTCTTCACCCGGTCCGAGGCGAAGATACGCATCAGGCTATCTTCCAGGGACAGGTAGAAACGGCTGGAACCGGCGTCACCCTGGCGACCGGCACGGCCACGCAGCTGGTTGTCGATACGACGCGATTCATGACGCTCGGACGCAATCACCTGCAGGCCACCGGATTCCAGCACGGCCTGATGGCGTTTCTGCCAGTCGGCCTTGATCTGGGCGATCTGCTCGGGGCTCGGGTTTTCCAGTGCCGCGACTTCCACTTCCCAGTTACCGCCCAACAGGATGTCGGTACCACGACCGGCCATGTTGGTGGCAATGGTCAGCGCGCCTGGGCGACCGGCCTGGGCGATGATCTCGGCTTCTTTTTCGTGGAACTTGGCGTTGAGGACCTTGTGCTCGATACCTTCCTTGTTGAGCAGGTTGGACACGTGCTCGGAAGTCTCGATGGTAGCGGTACCCACCAGGATCGGGCGGCCTTTGGCCATGCCGTCCTTGATATCGTTGATGATTGCCGCGTATTTCTCTTCGGCAGTCAGGAATACCAGGTCGTTGAAATCCTTACGCGCCAGCGGCTTGTTCGGTGGAATCACCATCACGGCCAGGTTGTAGATCTGGTGGAATTCGAACGCTTCGGTATCGGCCGTACCGGTCATGCCGGACAGCTTGTTGTACAGACGGAAGTAGTTCTGGAAGGTCGTCGACGCCAACGTCTGGCTTTCAGCCTGGATGTTGAGGTTTTCCTTGGCTTCGATGGCCTGGTGCAGGCCTTCGGACAGACGGCGACCCGGCATGGTACGCCCGGTGTGTTCGTCGACCAGCACGACCTGGCCGTCCTGCACGATGTATTCAACGTTGCGATGGAACAGCTTGTGGGCACGCAGGCCGGCGTAAACGTGGGTCAACAGGCCCAGGTTGTGTGCCGAGTACAGGCTTTCGCCCTCGGCCAGCTCCCCGATCTGGGTCAGCATTTCTTCGACGAACTGGTGACCGGCTTCGTTGAGTTCGACCTGACGGGTCTTCTCGTCGATCGTGAAGTGACCTTCTTTGGTCACGACGCCTTCCACTTCTTCGATGTGCTGGGTCAGACGCGGAATCAGTTTGTTGATTTCGGTGTACAGGCGGGAGCTGTCTTCGGCCTGGCCGGAGATGATCAGCGGAGTACGGGCTTCGTCGATCAGGATGGAGTCGACTTCGTCGATCACGGCAAAGTTGAGTTCACGCTGGAATTTTTCTTCCATGCTGAACGCCATGTTGTCGCGCAGATAGTCGAAACCGAATTCGTTGTTGGTACCGTAGGTGATGTCGGCAGCGTAGGCGGCACGCTTCTCTTCCGGCGGCTGGAAAGGCGTTACCACGCCGACGGTCAGGCCGAGGAATTCATAGAGCGGGCGCATCCAGTTGGCGTCCCGGCGAGCCAGGTAGTCGTTCACCGTCACCACGTGCACGCCCTTGCCGGACAGTGCGTTGAGGTAAACGCCCAGGGTTGCCACCAGGGTCTTGCCTTCACCGGTACGCATTTCGGCAATCATGCCTTCATGCAAGGTCATGCCGCCGATCAACTGAACGTCGAAGTGGCGCATGCCCATGACACGCTTACCGGCTTCACGGGCGACCGCAAAGGCTTCGGGAAGCAGTTTGTCGAGGGTTTCACCTTTGGCTATGCGGGCCTTGAACTCTTGGGTCTTGGCGCGCAATTGGTCGTCCGAAAGGGCAACCATCTGCTCTTCGAGGGCATTGACCAGTTGCACCGTCTTGAGCATGCGTTTGACTTCGCGCTCATTCTTGCTTCCAAAAAGTTTCTTTAACAAAGGCGCAAACATATCGGCAGGTTCTTCCACACATAGGGATGGAGGGCGCACCGTGAGTGGCCCGAGCAGCCCTCACGGCCGCATGCGAACGCGCATTCTACCCGGAATCGTGGGTGAGGAAAGTGGCGTTATTGCACGAGGCAGGCATGGCACTGTGAGAGGCCCTTTTTAAAATAAGGGCTTTTACTGGAACTTCAACCCATGGAAGGCAGAAGTTACCGATTGATTTTACGGGAAAACTACGCGGACGCATGGCCAGGGGGCTTACGGGCGCTTTCTGTTAAGATGACCACTCTGTTACTTCAGGTGTCTATATATGGCGTTACGCCATCAACCAGCCCGCGCGCCCGGCGCGTTGCTTCGCGAAGCCAAGCCGTTGAAAGCCATCTTTGGCCATGCACAACGCCTGGGCCTGCTGCAACGCCTGCTCGAAAGCCAGTTGCAACCGGCCGCGCGTGAACATTGTCATGTAGCGTCGTGGCGGGAAGGCCATTTGCTGCTGATTGTCACCGATGGCCATTGGGCCACCCGGTTGCGCTATCAACAAAAACGCCTGCAACGACAACTGATGGCCTTTGACGAGTTTGCCGGCCTGACGCGCATCCAGTTCAAAGTGCAGCCCCCAGCCGTGCAGCCACGCGCAGTGGGGCATACGGTGGACCTCTCGGAAAATGCGGCCGAAACCATTCAGGCTACGGCCGATGAGATCAGTGATCCGGGCCTGCGCGCGGCGCTGGAGCGGCTGGCCGCCCACGCCAGGCGCAAACCCTGACCGCTATTTGCGCTTGCCGCCGCCCAACAGCGACCCCAACAACCCACGCACCAACTGGCGGCCCATCTGATTGGCGGCCTGCTGCATCGCTGATTTCAGCGCCTTGCCTGCCGTCGTGCCCAGAAATGCGCCGGCCTTGTCGGTAAAGCTCGGCTCTTCGGCCGCCGGCTTGCTTGGTTCCTCGGGCCCCAGGTCCTTGCGAGCCATCAGCACTTCATAGGCCGACTCACGATCTATCGGTTTGTCGTAGCGCCCGAGCAAAGATGAACGGGCGATCAACGCAGCCCGTTCGGTCTCAGTGAGCGGCCCGATCCGCGATTGTGGTGGCGCGACCAGTACCCGCTGGACAACTTCCGGTGTGCCTTTTTCCTGCAAGGTGCCCACCAGCGCCTCGCCGGTGCCCAGTTCGGTCAGCACCGCCAAGGTATCGAACGCCGGGTTGGGGCGAAAACCCTCGGCCACCGCCCGCAGGGATTTCTGTTCCTTGGTGGTGAAGGCTCGCAAACCGTGTTGTATGCGCAGCCCCAGTTGCGCGAGCACCGTGTCAGGCAAGTCACCCGGGGATTGCGTGACAAAGTACACGCCCACCCCTTTGGAGCGAATCAGGCGCACCACTTGCTCCAAACGGTCCTGCAGGGCCTTGGGCGTGTCCGCGAACAACAAATGCGCTTCGTCGAAAAACAACGCCAAGAGCGGCTTGTCGGCATCGCCACGCTCAGGCAGCTGCTCGAACAACTCAGCCAGAAGCCACAACAGGAAGGTCGCGTAGACCTTCGGCGCCTCATGTACCAGGCGGCTGGCGTCCAGCAGGTGGATCCGCCCACGCCCGTCGCCGTCGGGCTGCAAAATATCTTCGAGCTGCAGGGCCGGCTCGCCAAACAAGGCTTCGGCACCCTGCTGCTCCAGCACCGCCAGGCGCCGCAACAGCGCCTGGCTGGAGCCGGTGGTCATCAACGCCGCATCGTCGCCCAGCAGTTCCGGGTGATAGCGCAGGTGGTTGAGCAGTGCCTTGAGGTCCTTGAGATCCAACAGCAGCAAGCCCTCACGGTCCGCTACCTTGAAAGTGGCATAGAGCGCCGACTGTTGGCTGTCAGTGAGTTCCAGCAGGCTGCCGAGCAACAACGGTCCCATTTCGCTGATCGTCGTACGCAATGGATGGCCGGATTGTCCGTGGATATCCCACAGCGTGACCGGGTAAGCCTGCGCGGTGTAATTGAGGAAAGGCATGCCTGCAATGCGCTCGGCGACTTTACCCTGGGGGAAGGCTGCGGCACCCAGGCCGCAGAGATCCCCCTTGATGTCGGCGGCGAATACCGCCACGCCCGCATCGCTGAAGGCTTCCGCGAGGCGTTGCAGGGTGACGGTCTTGCCCGTACCTGTGGCACCGGCAATGAGGCCATGGCGGTTGGCCAGGCGCATGGCCTGAGCAATGGGCTGGCCGTCAGGGCCGGCACCGATAAGAAGTTGCGTGGAGTCAGGCATTTCGTCACCTATGGTTAATCTTTAGTGCAGCCAAGCCGATACAGGCCAATGTGAGACCCACAAAGTCTAAAAATAGGTCGGAGGGTTCCTACAAAAACCCACAGAGCTATCACCAGAAGTACCACACCTTTTTTGACGCTGCCATTTTGCGCCTCCCAAAAGGACGCGCTTTGGATATTTAAGACCTTAGCGGACCCTACAAGCCATGAATAAAAACCTGCGCTTCAGCCACAAAATCCTGCTTGCAGCCGCCCTTATCGTCATCGCCGCCTTCGCGTTGTTTACCCTCTATAACGACTATCTGCAACGCAACGCGATACGCGACGACCTGAATAACTACCTGCATGAAATGGGCGGTGTCACCGCCAGCAACATTCAAACCTGGCTTGCCGGGCGTATCGTGCTGGTGGAAAACGCCGCACAAAACATCGCCATCAATCCCGAACCGTCCGCCGTCGCCAACTTACTGGAACAGAAAGCGCTGACCTCTTCCTTTATGGCGACCTACGTCGGCGACAGTAAAGGGGCCTTTACCATCCGCCCCGATGCCAAGATGCCGGACGGTTTCGATCCGCGCGTCCGTCCCTGGTACAAAGGCGCCCAGAGCAGCAACGGTTCGACCCTGACCGAACCCTATATCGATGCGGCCACCGGGCAGTTGATCATTTCCATCGCCACCCCCAGCGCCAAGGGCGGCCAGAGTATTGGTGTGGTGGGCGGCGACCTGAGCCTGCAAACCCTGGTAGATAACATCAGCGCGCTGAACTTCGGCGGCATGGGCTACGCGTTCCTGGTCAGTGCCGACGGTAAAGTGCTGGTGCACCCGGACAAAAACCTGGTCATGAAGACTCTGGCAGAGGTGTACCCGAAGAACACCCCCAAGATCAGCGCCGACTTCAGCGAAGTCGAGGCCAACGGCAAAACCAATATCGTGACCTTTACACCGATCAAGGGTTTGCCATCGGTGAACTGGTACCTGGGCGTTTCGGTAGATAAAGACAAATCCTTCGCGATGCTCAGCCAGTTCCGCACGTCGGCGGTGATCGCCACGATCATCGCCGTGGTGATCATCATCGCCCTTCTGGGCATGCTGATCCGCGTCTTGCTGCAACCGTTGAATGTGATGACCCGGGCCATGCAGGACATCGCGGATGGCGAGGGCGACCTGACCCGACGCCTGACCATCCAGAATCATGACGAATTCGGCACCCTGGGCGAGGCGTTCAACCGGTTCGTGGAGCGTATCCATACTTCGATTCGCGAAGTGTCCTCGGCCACCGAACAGGTCAACGAAGTGGCCTTGCGGGTGGTCAGCGCCTCCAACTCGTCAATGGTCAACTCGGACGAACAGGCTAATCGCACCAACAGCGTCGCCGCCGCCATCAACCAACTGGGCGCCGCCGCCCAGGAAATCGCGCGCAACGCGGCACAGGCTTCGCAGCAAGCCAGTGACGCGCGGAGTTTGGCCGAAGACGGTCAGCAAGTGGTGGAAAGCAACATCAAGGCGATGAACCAACTGTCCGAGATGATCAGCGCTTCCGGCAACAATATCGAAGCGCTCAACAGCAAGACGGTCAATATCGGCCAGATCCTCGAGGTGATCACCAGCATCTCCCAGCAGACCAACCTGTTGGCGCTCAACGCCGCCATCGAAGCGGCGCGGGCCGGGGAGGCCGGCCGAGGGTTTGCGGTCGTGGCCGACGAAGTGCGCAACCTGGCTCATCGCACCCAGGAATCGGCGCAACAAGTGCAGAAAATGATTGAGGAGCTTCAGGTCGGCGCTCGGGATTCCGTCAGCACCATGAGTGAAAGCCAGCGCCACAGCCAGGACAGCGTGGAGATCGCCAACCTGGCCGGCGAACGGTTGAGCAGCGTGACCCAGCGCATTGGCGAGATAGACGGTATGAACCAGTCAGTCGCTACCGCCACCGAAGAGCAGACCTCCGTGGTGGAGTCGATCAACATGGACATCACCGAAATCAACACCCTCAACCAGGAAGGTGTGGAAAACCTGCAATCAACCCTGCGCGCCTGTACCGACCTGGAGCAACAGGCATCGCGCTTGAAGCAACTGGTGGGCAGTTTCCGGATCTGACGCCCAGGCCCGTCGCTGATACAGCGGCGGGCCGCTATTTTGCCGGGGGCTCGTCTTTACGCCGCTCCTGCTCCCACAACTCGGCGGCGCCAGGAAACTCGGTGCCGTCTTCTGCGTCCAGCGCGTCCGGGTCATACCGGCTCAAACACCCCTCCCCCAATGTTGCCGGGGCTTTTGACGTGGCTTTATCCAGCGGGTCGCTCATCACTCAGTCCTGCGCAGATGTAAAAAGGGCCTGGGTCGATTTAACGCCCAAGCCCTTCTGACTTCAATCACAACGCTGGATCAGAACACGACGGTCTTGTTGCCGTGTACCAGTACGCGATCTTCCAGGTGATAACGCAGGCCACGCGCCAGCACCATCTTCTCGACGTCACGGCCGAAACGCACCATGTCTTCAATACTGTCACTGTGGCTGACACGCACCACGTCCTGCTCGATGATCGGACCTGCGTCCAGCTCTTCGGTAACGTAGTGGCAAGTTGCGCCAATCAACTTCACGCCGCGCAGGGATGCCTGGTGATACGGCTTGGCCCCGACGAACGACGGCAGGAAACTGTGGTGAATGTTGATCACCTTGCCGGCGTATTCGCGGCACAGTTCCGGCGGCAGGATCTGCATGTAGCGCGCCAGCACCACCACGTCGGCCTCGTGCTGCTTGACCAGACGCGAGACCTCGGCGAACGCGGGCTCCTTGTCCTGCGGATTGACCGGTACGTGGTAGTACGGGATGCCATGCCATTCGACCATGCTGCGCAGGTCGTCATGGTTGGAGATCACACAGGCGATCTCGCAATCGAGCTCATCGCTGTGCCAGCGGTGCAGCAGGTCGGCGAGGCAGTGGGACTCACGACTGGCCATCAGCACGACACGCTTTTTCTGTTCGGTGTCGGTGATGTGCCAGGTCATCGAGAACTCTTCGGCGATCGGCGCAAACGCCTCGCGGAAGGCCTCAAGACCAAAGGGCAGCGTGTCGGCACGGATTTCGTGCCGCATGAAAAACCAACCGCTGAGATCGTCCGAGTGATGGCTCGCTTCGGTGATCCAGCCATTATGGGAGGCCAGAAAGTTACTGACTTTGGCAACGATGCCAACCCGGTCCGGGCAAGCAATCACCAGCCGAAAAGTGCGCATTAGGGGGAAACTCCAGAACTTCGCAAAGGCCGCCATTCTAGCGATTGCGCAGAAAAACTGCAGTATTCCTTGCACCTTATTCTGAATCCAGACCGAGAGGACACCCCTTAATAGCGTAAGGTTTTACCTCGTCTATATGACCGTATAACGGCCAGCTCAAGGAATTATCAAAAAATAAACGGGATTATCTTTAGGCCGGCGACCGACTAATTAACTCGACTGCGCAGCTTTACCACAAACATTCAAAGTAATTCACATAAATGCCTGCTTAAATGTTTACTTGATGAAATTGCCTGACTATTATTAGCTCACTGTCCCTGTCAATCAGCGCTCTACATAAGGTAGTCCCCATGTCACTGATCAACGAATACCGCGCCACCGAAGAAGCTATCAAAGAGCTGCAAGCGCGTTTGAAAAACCTGTCCCAAGACGACAAGCTGAAAACCGAGCTGGAATTCGAAGGCAAACTGCGCACTCTGATGGGCGAATACTCCAAGTCCCTGCGCGACATCATCGCGCTGCTGGATCCAGAGTCGAAAGTTAAAGCACCGCGTGGCGCCGTGAAAACCACCGGCACCAAGCGTGCGCGCAAGGTCAAGCAATACAAGAACCCGCACAACGGCGAAGTGATTGAAACCAAAGGCGGCAACCACAAGACGCTGAAAGAGTGGAAAGCCAAGTGGGGCGGCGACGTGGTTGAAGGCTGGGCTACCCTGCTGGGCTAAGCCGAGTCGGGCTCTCGCCTGATACGCGATACATAAAAAACGCCAGCTTGCTGGCGTTTTTTTATGTCTGAATATTCTGCAATTTCTGACTACGAGTTCAAACGCGCGGCCAGAGAATCGGCATACTCCTGCCACTGGCCCAGTACCTGGCACTGAAACGGTGTAGCACTAACAGCCAACTCCTCGCACGCCTGTTTAAATGCCAGCAGAGTATTGGGTGCCCCCCATTGCGGATTTGACAAACGCTGCTGACAGAAAAGTTTCCAACGTTGTTGCTCGTCCTTGCCCAGTGTTTCAGGAAAGTTACGGGCACGGTAGCGAAATAATAATTCCGGCAGACGATGATCATCGAAAGGCCACTGCTGGCGTGCTAGTTGTGCAGGCTCTGCCGCACGGACTTGTTCGCATAAACGGCGATCGCGGTCGCCAATAAAACCATCGTAGAGCTGCTGCTCCGGGTCGGCACTCGGTGCAAAATCCTCCTCGCTGTAAATGGCGGCCAACTTGTCACGCCAAACTTCCTGTGCGTCAGTTAGTCGCAGCGCCCGCGCCTGACAGGCGTCCATATCCAACTGAAGCCGCTCACGATCCTGCGCCCGCAATACATTCAGTGGAGCAACGACCGGGCAACGGTTGATATGCAACAACTTGAGCGGAACCGGTAGCTCACCTTCCTTCAAGTCATCACGGCGCGTATAGAGGCGCTGACGCAACACATCGGCATCCAGGTCCAGCAAGGCCTGGGGGTCGAGCCCAAGGTCACAGACGATCAATGCATTGCGATTGCGCGGGTGCCAGGCCAGCGGCAGCACCACCCCCACGTAGTGGCGCTCGGCGGAAAAGCGCCCGGAGATATGCACCATCGGTTGCAACAGACGCACCTGGTCCATCACCCGCTGCTTACTGCGCAATTGAAACAGCCATTCGTACAGCTTGGGCTGTTTTTCTCGAACCAACCGCGCCAAGGCGATGGTCGCACGCACATCGGACAGCGCATCGTGGGCCTGCCCGTGATCGATACCATTGGCCTGGGTCAGCCGCTCAAGCTTGAGGGTGACCCGCCCATCCTGCTCCGGCCAGACAATCCCCTCGGGACGCAGGGCGTAGGCGGTGCGAACCACATCAATCAGATCCCAGCGACTGTTACCCCCCTGCCACTCGCGTGCGTAAGGGTCGAAAAAATTTCGATACAAGCTGTAGCGCGTCATTTCATCGTCGAACCGCAGGGTGTTATAGCCGGCACCGCACGTACCGGGCGCAGCCAGCTCGGTATGCACCCGTGTCATGAAATCGGCTTCGGCCAAGCCCTTCTCCGCCAGTACGCCCGGAGTAATACCCGTGATCGCGCATGCCGCCGGATGGGGCAGGATATCGTCGCTGGGCTGACAATAAAGATTGAGCGGCGGGCCGATCTCGTTGAGTTCGAGGTCGGTACGAATGCCGGCCACCTGGAGCGGACGATCGCTGCGCGGGTTGATGCCGGTGGTTTCATAGTCGTACCAGAAAATGGAGGTCACGGGCTATTCCTGTACTGAAGATCGACAAAGTCTAGGCGCAGCGAGGCGTCCGGGGCCAGCGCTACATGCACTGTACAAATATCCAGCAAAACCTTGAATGGTTGCTTCCGGCGTCGACACTGCTAGCATCCGTGTCTCTGAACCGCTCAGCACTGCCAAGGATCGCAATGTCATCAGCCCCGCTGGACACCCGCTACCAGATCGAGACCCCGGAGGGTATCGACCTGCCCCTGCGCCCCGCCGGCTTGCTGGTACGTGTATTAGCCTTTGCTTTTGACCTCGGTTTGCGTGGGCTGCTCATGGGCATCCTGCTCGTGCCCCTGGCGCTGCTCGGCAACATCGGCATCGGCCTGGGCTCGTTGCTCCTGTTCCTGGTCAGTTGGTGGTACATGGTGCTGTTTGAAGTCCTCAACCAAGGCAGCTCCCCAGGCAAGCAGGTCATGGGCCTGCGTGTCGTACAGGACGACGGTACTCCCATCGGCTGGTCGTCCTCCCTGATCCGCAACCTGTTGCGCTTTGTCGACATGCTGCCTTTCGGCTACTTCCTCGGCGCCATCAGTTGCCTGCAACATCCCCATTTCAAACGGCTCGGCGACCTGGCCGCCGGGACGCTGGTGGTCTATCGCGAGCAGCCGCTGGTTCGGCCCCGCATACCTCAAGCCGCCCCCCTGCGCCTGCCCTTTGCACTGGACCTGAACGAACAACGTGCAATTCTCGCTTTCGCCGAACGCCAGGGCGAACTGTCGGCCGAGCGCGTGCATGAACTGGCCGCAATCCTTGCCGTGCCCCTGCACGTGTCCCCGGCTCGTGCTGCCGAACAACTCAATGGCGTGGCCCGCGGCCTGTTGGGGCCGACATGAAGCAGAGCCAATTTGAAAGCCGCCACCAGCAGCAATGGCAAGCCTTCGCCAAACAACTGGAGCAGTTGGAACAAGGTAAAGCCAAGGCCGCTGATGTCACCGACTTCCCCTATCAGTACCGGCGGTTGTGCCAACACCTGGCCCTGGCCCAGGAGCGCGGCTATAGCAGTTACCTGGTGGACCCGCTGCAGCAACTTGCGCTGCGTGGCCACCAACAACTCTATCGTCATCGCAGCCAATTGGCGGCGAACGTACTGGCTTTCATCCTGGCCGACTTCCCCCGCCTGGTACGCGAACAGTGGCGTTTTGTGCTGATCGCCAGCCTGTTGTTCTTCGGCAGCCTGGTGGCTATAGCCCTGCTGGTCTATCTGTTCCCCGACCTGATCTACAGCATCGTCAGCCCCCAACAGGTCGCTGAAATGCAAGGCATGTACGACCCCGATGCCAGCCACCTGGGCCGTGCGGCCGAACGGGCCTCCAGCGAAGACTGGATGATGTTCGGCTACTACGTGATGCACAACATCGGCATTGCCTTCCAGACGTTTGCCGCCGGCTTGCTGTTCGGCGTGGGCAGCGTGTTCTTCCTGATTTTCAACGGGCTGATCATCGGGGCGATATCCGGACACCTGACCGAAATTGGTTACGGCCAGACGTTCTGGTCATTTGTGATCGGTCACGGTGCATTCGAACTCAGTGGCATCGCCCTGGCCGGTGCGGCAGGCTTGCAACTGGGCTGGTCGTTGATAGCCCCCGGGCATTTGACGCGCAGCGAATCCCTGCGCCTGGCAGCGCGCAAAAGCGTGCAGATGCTCTGTGGCGTGATGATATTCCTGTTGATCGCGGCGTTCATCGAAGCGTACTGGTCATCCATCGCCACGATCGCCCCCTGGATCAAATACCTCGTGGGCGCCACATTCTGGTGTTTGGTGCTCGCTTATCTGAGCCTGGCTGGACGGACCCGTCATGCGCCTGACTGACGCCAGCGTGGCCATTCGCCCGCGTACCTCCTGGGAAGCCATGGACCTTGGTGGATTGATGGCCAGAGAACATCGTCGTCTGCTGATGAGCAGTTGGGCGATGGTCACTTTGCCGATATTTACCTTGCTCACGGTGTTGCTCTGGGAGTATCCGTCTTTCTCCCTGCTGCTGTTCTGGTGGCTCAAGCCGGCCTTCGACCGCCTCCCGCTGTACATCCTTTCCAAGGCGCTGTTTGGTGAAATACCAGGCATCAGGCAGGCCGTACGCCATTGGCCGCGCCTGCTCAAGGGCCAACTGCTGGCCAGCCTGACCTGGCGCCGACTGAGCCTGAGCCGCAGCTTTGTGCTGCCGGTCAGCCAGCTTGAGGGCCTGGACGGCCCGGCACGTCAGAAGCGCCTGGGGGTATTGCTGCAACATAACGCTGGAGCTGCACGCTGGCTGACCCTCATAGGGATGCACCTGGAAATCGGCCTATGGCTGGGTTGCATGGCCCTGTTCTACCTGTTCATTCCAAAACAGATAGAACTGGATTGGGACTGGCAACGAATGGCATTGGCAGCAGACGCCAACGAACTGTGGCTGGACCATCTGGGCAACGCCTTCTACGCCCTGATCCTGGTGTTCTGGGAACCTATCTACGTCGCCTGCGGCTTCAGCCTGTACCTCAATCGCCGTACCGTCCTGGAAGCCTGGGACCTGGAGCTGATATTCCGCAACCTGCGCCAACGCCTGAGTAGCATCGTACCGCTACTGCTGCTGGTGGTCGGGTTGATGCTCACACCCTTCACCCCACCCGCCATGGCGAGCGAACCGGTTGTTTCCAAACCGCTCAGCACTCACTCAGCCAGCCAATCCATTCAGTCGGTGCTGGAAAACCCTCCCTTCAAGAACCCTGAAACCGTCACCCGTTATCGCTTTGGTGAAGAAAAAACAGCCGTCAAAAGCAAAACAAAAGGCGATGGTAAATTGCCAGCCTGGTTGCAGGCACTCTTGGATAACCTCAACAGCAATGCCTTCAAACACGTTGCCCAAGGCTTGGAGATACTGCTGTGGAGCCTGATGCTCGGCGTAGTCGCCCTGCTGCTGTGGCGCTACCGTGAATGGCTGCGCACATTCGTCAGCCGTATCCGGCAGCCTTTACCCAAAACGCTCAAACCGGTTCCCGCTCAGTTGTTCGGGTTGGAACTGGGAGTTGAAACCTTGCCGGAAGACATCGCCGGCGCTGCCGAACAGCTATGGGCCAGCCAACCACGGGAAGCACTGGGCTTGTTGTATCGCGGCCTGCTCAGCCGATTACTGCATGAATTCAATTTGCCGCTGAAAAGCGCCGATACCGAAGGCCAGGTACTGGAACACATTCATCATTTAGGGCAACCGCAATTGCTGGCCTTCAGTGATGAGCTGACGCGCCACTGGCAAAACCTTGCGTACGGTCACCGCCTTCCTCCCGCCGCTACCCAACAACAGCTTTGCAACGATTGGCGCGCACTCTTCAGTTCGGGAGTGCGCCCATGAACAGGCCGTTACTGTGGGTCGCGCTGCTGCTCGCTGGGCTGCTGGGAGTAGGCGCTTTATACGCCTGGCACAAGGCGATCCCTTATGAAGAAGTGGTGGACCACGGTCCGTCTGCGCAAGCGCTGGCCAATCCCTACCTGGCAGCCGAGTACTTTCTACGCAGCCAAGGCCTGGCAGTGGAACATGCCTATGGCATCGAACGGCTAACCGATCGCCCAGCTAAAGGCCAAAGCCTGTTACTGCTGGGTGAGCGCAGCAACATGACCCCGCGCCAGGTTGAACAACTGCTGGATTGGGCAAAAGCCGGTGGCCACCTGCTGGTGGTGGCCGAGGCGTTATGGGATGAGGAAACGGGCAAAAGCGGCGACCTGCTGCTCGATCGCCTGAATATCCATCAGGCCCTGAGTGACACGTTCGACGAGCCGGCATCACCGCGTAAAAAGAAAGCACCGGACCTGACCAAGCTTTACGTCGACAACGAAACCGCCCCGGCCTACTTCAGTTTCGATACCGACTTCAACCTCACCGACCCGAGACACCTTGCCCAGTTTTCAGCCAATAGCGCCAAGTCCAGCCACCTGATGCAACTTGACCTGGGGCAAGGTCATGTAACGGTGGTCACCGACAGCGACCTGTGGAAAACCCCGAATATCGGCAAGCACGATAACGCCTGGCTGCTGTGGTACCTCAACCAGAACACCGACGTCACCTTGCTGTTCAACAGCGACGTGGAAAACTTGCTGACCCTGTTGATGCGTTATTTCCCACAGGCATTGGTAGCGCTCGTCGCACTGATAAGCCTGGCGCTCTGGCACGTCGGCATGCGCCAAGGCCCGATACAGGCGCCCGTCCCCCGAGCGCGCCGGCAGTTGCAGGAACACTTGAAGGCCAGCGCCGATTTCCTGCTGCGTCGCGGTGGGCAGGCCGCACTGTTGCAAGCGCTCCAACGCGACATCCTGCGCACCGCCCGCAAGCGCCATCCAGGCTTTGAACACCTGGACACGGCAGCACAATGGCAGGTACTGGAAAACCTGACTCGACAACCCTCCGATGCCATCCGCCAGGCACTCGGCCCACTCCCGTTGAAACGGCTCTCCAGCGCCGATTTCAGCCGCCAGGTGACCAGCCTGCAAACTCTCAGGAATGCCTTATGAGCGAATACCCACCGTCCACCGTCCTGAACACCACAACCCTGCAGCAGGCCAGCCAGCAAGCCCAGGCTTTGCGCGTTGAATTGCGCAAAGCCGTGATCGGCCAGGATCCGGTCATTGATGACGTGCTCACGGCACTGATCGCGGGAGGCCATGTATTGCTCGAAGGGGTGCCTGGCCTGGGCAAGACCCTGCTGGTACGGGCCCTGGCCCGCTGCTTTGGTGGCGATTTCGCACGCATCCAGTTCACCCCCGACCTGATGCCCAGCGACGTCACCGGGCATGCCGTGTACGACCTGCAAAGCCAACAGTTCAAGTTGCGCAAGGGGCCGTTGTTTACGCACCTGCTACTGGCCGATGAAATCAACCGTGCTCCGGCCAAGACGCAAGCGGCGCTGCTTGAGGCCATGCAGGAGCGCCAAGTCACGCTTGAAGGGGAAGCCTTGCCCATCGGCCAACCGTTCATGGTGCTGGCGACCCAGAACCCCATCGAACAGGAAGGTACTTACCCGCTGCCGGAAGCCGAGCTGGATCGCTTCATGCTCAAGGTGCGCATGGATTATCCCGACGCCCGACAAGAGCTGGATATGGTGCGCGAAGTGACCCGGTCATCCAGGGCCGACATGCTGGACGTGCAACCATTACGCACTGTGCTGCAGGCTGACGATGTGGTGCAGTTGCAACAGATAGCCAGTGAGATGCCCCTGGATGAACAAGTCCTCGATTATGCGGTACGGATAGCGCGTGCCACACGCAGTTGGCCAGGGCTGACCATCGGCGCCGGCCCACGGGCCTCGATCGCTCTGGTACGTGGAGCTCGTGCCCGGGCCCTGTTGCGCGGCGGGGAATTTGTCACGCCAGACGACATCAAGGGCTGCGCCCTGGCGGTACTGCGTCACCGGGTACGTATTGCGCCTGAGCTGGACATAGAAGGATTGGAAGTGGACCAGGTACTCAAGCAGTTGCTTGATCAGATTGCAGCACCAAGGCAATGACCCGGCAATGAAACCAACCCGTCTGCTTCTGACCTGGCTTGGCGTGCTGCTGGGCTTGAATATTGTGCTGGGTGCTGCGGCTGCCTTGCAGCTCAAGGTGCCCGACACGTTGCATTCGGTGGCCTGGGGCTTGTTGCTGGCGTTGCTGCTGCTCTCGCTGCTGGACGCTTTACGCCTGCGCCGCCGCCCTTCGCCGCGAATAGAACGGCAATTACCCGGCAGCCTGGCGTTGGGACGCTGGGGGGAAGTCAGGCTGGCAGTGCAGCACAGTTATCCACAACCCATCACCTTGACGGTGTTCGATCACGTACCGGATGGCTTGAGCCTGGAGAACCTGCCGCAGTCCATCGAGTTGCGACCTGGCGAGCGCTGCGAGCTGGGCTATCGCGTTCGCCCCTTGCGACGAGGGCATTTCAGCTTCAGTCGTTGCGAAATCCACCTGCCCAGCCACTTAGGGCTATGGTCGGCTCGACGCTTGATCGACGCTCGGGACGCTACCCGCGTTTACCCGGATTTCGCCCGATTGTACGGCGCACAGTTGCAGGGTGTGGATAACTGGCTGAGCCAACTCGGTGTACGTCAACGCCCGCGACGAGGGTTGGGGCTTGAGTTTCATCAGCTGCGCGAGTTTCGCGAGGGTGACAGCCTGCGCCAGATCGATTGGAAAGCGACGGCACGGCAACGCACGCCAATCGCCCGCGAATACCAGGATGAGCGCGACCAGCAAATCGTGTTCATGCTCGACTGCGGTCGACGCATGCGCAGCCAGGACGATGAGCTCTCCCATTTCGATCACGCCCTCAACGCCTGCCTGTTGCTCAGCTACGTCGCGTTACGACAGGGCGATGCCGTGGGTCTGTGCACCTTTGCCAGTGACCAGCCGCGTTACCTGGCACCGGTCAAGGGTAGTGGCCAACTGAACGTATTGCTCAATACGGTTTACGACCTGGATACCACCCGTAAAACAGCCGACTATGAGGCCGCCGCAAGCCATCTGCTGGCTCGACAAAAGCGTCGGGCGCTGGTGATCGTGGTGACCAATCTAAGGGATGAAGACGATGAGGCACTCATGACTGCCGTCAACCGTATCAGTCGGCAGCACCGGGTGATGGTGGCCAGCCTGCGAGAACATGTCCTCGATGAACTGCGCCAAGTCCCCGTGCAGACCCTGTCGGAAGCATTGGCCTACAGTGGCGCGATTGATTACCTCAACACGCGCAATGAACTGCATGATCGTTTGAACGCCCATGGGCTATCGGTGCTCGATGCCCTGCCGTCCGAGTTGGGAGCCAAGTTGGTCACGCGCTATCAGAGCTGGAAAAAAGCCGGGGCTTTCTAAAAAAAGCGTACGGCCCGGTCGAGGACAAGCGCCTGACCGAGCCGACAACACGTCGTGTTCAAGCGGAGGCCTGCAGCGGATCGAAGCTGAAATAATGCAACAACGCAGTGATCAACTGCCGATACTCTTCGGATGCCTGACGTATGCAGAAGCCGGAATCATAATGCTGTGGGTTGATGTCCTCATAACTCCACAAACAGGTGGCCGTCAGGTCAACGTACTGAAACTCGCCGTCAGATCCGGGGATCTTCAAGCGCAACTCAAAATCCGCATCGACCATCATGGGTAATTGGCTGATCAACATCAGCCCTTCTTCAGAGAGATTGCCCAGAAAGCCGACAGGCTTGTCGGTCAGACGATTGAACACCTGCAAAAAACAAGATAACTGATGCCGTTCGATCCTTCGTTCGGTAATCATGATGAAATCGCCATCCAGTGGCCATGAATCTGGCCGTGCCAGTGATTCGGAACGAGCCCATTGCCCGCTCTGCCTGGATATCGGTGTGGCAACAGCTACTGCATTGCCACTAAACAACGGCCGAATCCGGGCGCCTCATCCGTTTGAATGGAAACTTGTACAAACGGACATTCAAAGGATAGCCCACGCCTGGCAACAGGCCAGCAATCAAATCACAAATATCATTACAAAGATGCGGGACGTGGCTGTGCCACGCTGGCACCCGAGTAGTGCCCCAACTGCTGCAAGGTATCGAGCCGGGCGCGGGCACGATAGGCGTACTCACTCGATGGGTATTGGCTGATGATGAACTGGTAGGTTTGTGCCGCATCGACGAACAGTTTCTGCCGCTCCAGGCATTGCCCGCGCAACATCGAGACCTCCGGTTGCACATAACGGCGGGTACGGCTTTCACGGTCGACCTGGGACAGCTCAAGGGTGACACGCTCGCAATCACCCACCCCGTAGGCACGGTAGGCATTGTTCAAATGATGGTCCATCGACCAGCGGGTACAGCCGACTACACTGACGGCCAAGGCGGCAACGAGCAAAATTCGCATGGGGGTTCTCCTGTCTTGTGCAGTGTATCGACCCCTTGTCGAAAATCTTCAAGGGCGTTCGCCTATTCAGCCGCAACGAAAACAAGTCAATCGCCGATAAGTAGTGCAAACGAACAATGACTACAACGAAAGAGCATAGTAGCCTTCCCCAGCGCTTGAACTCAGGAGTCTGTGCATGTCCGTCCGTCGTACCAAAATCGTCGCCACCCTTGGCCCGGCCAGCAACTCGCCGGAAGTCCTCGAACAGCTGATTCTGGCTGGTTTGGACGTCGCCCGTCTGAACTTCTCCCACGGCACCCCGGACGAGCACAAGGCTCGCGCCAAACTGGTGCGTGACCTGGCCGCCAAGCACGGTCGCTTCGTTGCATTGCTGGGTGACCTGCAAGGCCCGAAAATCCGTATCGCCAAATTCACCAATAAGCGTATCGAGCTGAAGATCGGTGACACCTTCACCTTTTCCACCAGCCATCCGCTGACCGAAGGCAACCAGCAAGTCGTGGGTATCGATTACCCGGACCTGGTCAAGGACTGCGGCGTCGGTGACGAGCTGCTGCTGGACGACGGTCGCGTAGTGATGCGCGTCGAAACCGCGACCCCGACTGAACTGCACTGCACCGTGATCATCGGCGGCCCGCTGTCCGACCACAAAGGCATCAACCGTCGCGGTGGTGGCCTGACGGCGCCGGCGCTGACTGACAAAGACAAGGCCGACATCAAGCTCGCCGCCGAAATGGAAGTGGACTACCTCGCCGTGTCCTTCCCGCGCGACGCCGCTGATATGGAATACGCGCGTAAACTGCGTGACGAAGCCGGCGGCACTGCCTGGCTGGTGGCGAAGATCGAACGCGCCGAAGCCGTGGCCGATGACGAAACCCTCGACGGCCTGATCAATGCCTCCGACGCAGTGATGGTTGCCCGTGGCGACCTGGGCGTGGAAATCGGCGACGCCGAGCTGATCGGTATCCAGAAGAAAATCATCCTGCACGCCCGTCGCCACAACAAAGCAGTGATCGTGGCGACCCAGATGATGGAGTCGATGATCCAGAACCCGATGCCGACCCGTGCCGAAGTGTCCGACGTGGCCAACGCCGTGCTCGACTACACCGACGCCGTGATGCTCTCGGCTGAAAGCGCCGCCGGCCCGTACCCGCTGGAAGCCGTTCAAGCCATGGCGCGTATCTGTGTCGGTGCCGAAAAGCACCCGACCAGCAAGACCTCCAGCCACCGTATCGGCAAAGTGTTCGAAAGCTGCGACCAGAGCATCGCCCTGGCCGCCATGTACACCGCCAACCACTTCCCGGGCGTGAAAGCGATCATCGCCTTGACCGAAAGTGGCTACACGCCGTTGATCATGTCGCGCATCCGCTCCTCGGTGCCGATCTACGCGTTCACCCCCCACCGCGAAGCCCAGGCCCGCGCGGCGATGTTCCGTGGCGTATACACCATTCCGTTCGATCCGGCTTCGCTGGCACCTAACGAAGTCAGCCAGAAGGCGATCGACGAACTGGTCAAGCGCGGCGTCGTCGAGAAAGGCGACTGGGTCATCCTGACCAAGGGCGACAGCTACCACACCACCGGTGGCACCAATGGCATGAAGATCCTGCATGTGGGCGACCCACAGGTCTGAGTGACACGCTGAAAAACAAAAGCCCCGCCATGTGAATGGCGGGGCTTTTTGCTTTGCAGATCGGACTTTGTATTGGCTTCATAGCCCCATCGGGAGCAAGCCCCCTCCCACACTTGAATGTGTTCACAAATCACAATGTGGGAGGGGGCTTGCTCCCGATGAGGCCCACCCAGACAACGCACCTTCATCGCAGCAGCGCAATTCAGCCCTCAACCACGGGGCACAAACACATCGGCCAGCAGTTGATTGCGCGGTAAGCCGGCCAGGAACAGCCGCTTGGAAAACGCCTCGACACTGGCAGGATGCCCGCAGAGTAGAGCCAGGGTTTGCCGCGAACCAAGCCGCAGTTGCGCCAATGCCTGGGCCAGCTCAGCCGCCGTCCATAGTTCCACAGTCAAGTTGGGATGCTGCGCGGCCAGCTCCGCCAGGGGACCGGCCAAGTAATGAGCCTGCGCATCATGGGCCAGGTGAATCACGCGGATGGCGCCTTGATGATCCTGGCGCAACGCCTCACGCAGCACACCCCACAAAGGCCCCAAGCCGGTGCCGGAAGCCAGCAGCCACAACGGCCGGGTGTGCCAGTCGGGATCGTATTGCAGTGCTCCCCCGCGCAACTCGCCCAATCGCAGCGCATCGCCCACCTGCAACTGCCGGGCAATATCGCTGAACTCACCCGGCTGGCGGCAATCGAGGTGAAACTCCAGGAACGGATCTTCCTGGGGCAAGCTGGCCAGGGAATAGGGGCGCGCTACCTGCCCCGACCACAACACCAGATGTTGCCCGGCCCGATAACGCAGGCCATGTTCCGGTTGCAGGCGCAGGCGCAGCACGTTTGTGTTCAACCAGTCGGCACCGACCACCCGGGCCGCCAAACCGTCACGCAGCGGATCAAAGGTCTCAACCTCAAGATCGCCGATAACCTGGCACTGACACGCCAAACGCCAGCCGTCCTGGCGTTGCGCCGGGCTCAAGGCGTCTGGCTGCTGGTCGTCGACCTGTCCCAGGCATCGCACCAGGCACGCATGGCAACTGCCCGCCCGACAACTGTAGGGCACGCCCACACCCGCCTGGTTCAGGGCATCCAGCAGGTTGCTGCCGGTGGTGACCGACCAGTGGCGCTCACCGACGTACAGTTCAGGCATGGGAGGACTCAGTCATAAGGGGCACACAGGGAATCACGCCTGCGACAGTTTGACCATAGTCGGGTGTATCGGCCACCGTGCCGGGTTATACTGCCGCGCCTTTTTAGCGTCGCGCCTGCACCACTTTGGCGTGCCTTGGAAAGGTGGTTTCAGCCGACCGATGCAACACTGAAGCCACCTTTATTGAATGTTCCCTTATAGAGGAGCGCGACTCATGACCGTGATCAAGCAAGACGACCTGATTCAGAGCGTTGCCGACGCCCTGCAATTCATTTCCTACTACCACCCCGTTGACTTCATCCAGGCCATGCACGAAGCCTACCTGCGCGAAGAATCGCCAGCGGCCCGTGACTCCATCGCCCAGATCCTGATCAACTCGCGCATGTGCGCCACCGGCCACCGCCCGATCTGCCAGGACACCGGTATCGTCACCGTGTTCGTGCGCGTGGGCATGGACGTACGTTGGGATGGCGCCACCATGGGCCTGGACGACATGATCAACGAAGGCGTGCGTCGCGCCTACAACCTGCCGGAAAACGTCCTGCGTGCATCGATCCTTGCCGACCCGGCAGGCGCGCGCAAGAACACCAAGGACAACACCCCGGCCGTGATCCACTACTCCATCGTCCCGGGTAACACTGTGGAGGTGGATGTAGCAGCCAAGGGCGGCGGTTCCGAGAACAAGTCGAAAATGGCGATGCTCAACCCGTCCGACTCGATCGTCGACTGGGTGCTGAAGACCGTTCCGACCATGGGCGCCGGCTGGTGCCCACCGGGCATGCTGGGCATTGGCATCGGCGGCACCGCCGAAAAAGCCGCCGTCATGGCCAAGGAAGTGTTGATGGAATCCATCGACATCCACGAGCTGAAAAAGCGCGGCCCGCAGAACCGTATCGAAGAGATGCGCCTGGAGCTGTTCGAGAAGGTCAACCAACTGGGCATCGGCGCCCAGGGCCTCGGCGGCCTGACCACCGTGCTCGACGTGAAGATCATGGACTACCCGACCCACGCCGCGTCCTTGCCGGTGTGCATGATCCCCAACTGCGCCGCCACCCGTCACGCCCACTTCGTGCTCGACGGTTCCGGCCCGGCATCGCTGGAAGCGCCACCGTTGGACGCCTACCCGGAAATCGTCTGGGAAGCCGGCCCGTCGGCCCGCCGCGTCAACCTCGATACCCTGACCCCGGAAGAAGTGCAGAGCTGGAAGCCGGGCGAAACCGTATTGCTCAACGGCAAGATGCTCACCGGTCGCGACGCGGCGCACAAGCGCATGGTCGAGATGCTGAACAAGGGCGAAACCCTGCCGGTGGACCTCAAGGGCCGCTTCATCTACTACGTCGGCCCGGTTGATCCGGTGCGCGAAGAAGTGGTTGGCCCGGCAGGCCCGACCACCGCGACGCGGATGGACAAGTTCACCCGTCAGATCCTCGAACAAACCGGCCTGCTGGGCATGATCGGCAAATCCGAGCGCGGCCCAACCGCCATCGAAGCGATCAAGGACCACAAAGCCGTGTACCTGATGGCCGTCGGCGGCGCCGCTTACCTGGTGGCCCAGGCCATCAAGAAGTCGCGCGTCGTGGCTTTCGCCGAACTGGGCATGGAAGCGATCTACGAGTTCGAGGTCAAAGACATGCCGGTCACCGTCGCGGTGGACAGCAAGGGCGAGTCCGTCCACATCACCGGTCCTGCCATCTGGCAGAAAAAGATCAGTGACAGCCTGGCGGTAGAAGTCCAGTAAGCCCGTAGTGAGCGGGCTTGCCCCGCGCTGGGTGGCGCAGCCGCCCTAAACCCAGGCGCCTCGGTCTGTCTGAAACACCGTGGTGTCCTGGTTGGGGCGGCTGCGCCACCCAGCGCGGGGCAAGCCTGCTCACTACACCCGATGGCGCATGGTATGGTGCTCACCCCTTACTGTGCCTGCCCATCACCGTATGATCGCGATCCCTCGCCCCCTGCGCCTGACTTTCTACTGCCTGTTGATCATCGCCGGTGCGCTGCTCGCCGCGACCTTCGCCACCCGCCATGCCGAACGCCAGGCCCTGGTGGACGACGCTTCACGCGCCAAACAACAGCTCACGCTGTATGGCAATTCCCTGCACACGCTGATCGAACGTTACCGTGCCCTGCCCGCCGTGCTGGCGCTGGACTCGGAAATGATCAACGCATTGAAGGGCCCGCTGGATGCCACCACCCAGGCTGTGCTCAACCGCAAGCTGGAACGCATCAACAGTGCGGCGCAGTCCTCTACCCTGGAACTGATGGACCGCACCGGCCTTGCTGTCGCCGCCAGTAACTGGAACCTGCCCAGCAGCTATGTCGGGCATAACTACGCATTTCGTCCCTATTTCAGCCAGACCCTGAGCCAGGGCGCCGGGCGCTTTTATGCGGTGGGCGTGACCACCGGTATTCCCGGCTATTTTCTCTCCAGCGCGGTAGTGGACGAACACGAGCAGTTTCTCGGTGCCATGGTAGTGAAGCTGGAGTTCCCCGAGCTTGAGCGCGAATGGGCCCAGGGCAATGACCTGCTGCTGGTCAGCGACGCGCGCGGCATCGTATTTATCGCCAACCAGCCGGGCTGGCGTTATCGCAACCTGCGCCCGTTGTCGGACGGTGACCTCGCCGAGCTCAAGGCCACACGCCAATACGACAAGAAGCGCTTGCAGCCACTGGAGACCCAAGCCCTGCAGCGTTTCGACGACAACAGCCACCTGATGCGCGTCAATGGCCCCGACGGCAGCGCCGATTACATCTGGGAATCGCTGCCGCTCAAGGCCGAAGGCTGGACGCTGCACCTGCTGCGCAAACCCCAGCCCGCCCTTGAAGACCAGCGTAATGCCGGCCTCGCCGCTGCCGGCTCCTGGCTGGCATTGGTGTTCCTGACGCTGTTTCTGACCCAGCGCTGGCGCCTGGCCCGTTTGCGCCAGCGCAGCCGTGAAGAACTCGAACAGCTTGTGGCGCAACGCACCCAAGCCTTGCGCATGGCCCAGGACGGTTTGGTGCAATCGGCCAAGCTGGCGGCGTTGGGCCAGATGTCCGCCGCCCTCGCCCATGAAATCAACCAGCCTCTGACCGCCCAGCGCATGCAATTGGCAACCCTGCGCCTGCTGCTGGATCATGGCCGCGTGGACGATGCCTACCAAGCGCTCACCCCACTGGACGACATGCTCACACGCATGGCTGCGCTGACCGGCCACCTCAAGACGTTCGCCCGTAAAAGCCCCAGTGGCCTGCGTGAACGCCTGGACCTGGCCACGGTGGTTGACCAGTCCCTGCACCTGCTCGACGCGCGCCTGCGTAATGAGGCCATCGGCGTGGTGCTGGACCTGACCCGCCCCGCCTGGGTACGCGGCGATGCGATCCGCCTGGAACAGGTACTGATCAACCTGTTGCGCAACGCCCTTGACGCCATGGCCGATAAACCGCGCAAACGCCTGGAAATCCGCCTGCAGGCCGATCAGCAGCTGTGGCAACTGACCGTCAGCGACAGTGGCGGCGGGATTGACGATGAGCATTTGAGCTGCGTGTTCGACCCCTTCTTCACCACCAAGCCGGTAGGTGACGGGCTGGGCCTGGGGCTGGCGGTGTCTTACGCTATCGTGCACGAACTGGGCGGGCGCCTGATCGCCGGCAACCGTGGCGACGGCGCCGTGTTCACCCTGACCTTGCCTATCGCACTGGAGACACCCGACCTATGTTGAACGCGGTGATTGTGGTCGATGACGAAGCCAGCATCCGCACGGCCGTCGAGCAATGGCTGAGCCTGTCGGGGTTTGACGTGCAGTTGTTCAGCCGCGCCGAGGCCTGCCTGGCGCAACTGCCCAGGGACTTTCCCGGTGTCATCTTGAGCGACGTGCGCATGCCCGGGCTCAGCGGCCTGGAGCTGCTGGCCGAAGTGCAGCGCCGCGATGCCGACCTGCCGGTGATCCTGCTGACGGGCCACGGCGACGTGCCGATGGCGGTAGAAGCCATGCGTGACGGTGCCTACGATTTCCTCGAGAAACCCTTCAGCCCCGATACCCTGCTCAATAGCCTGCGTCGCGCCCTGGACAAACGCGGGCTGATCCTGGAGAACCGCCGCCTGCACCAGCAGGCCGATCACCGGGCACAGCTTGAATCCAGCCTGCTCGGCGTATCCCGGGGCTTGCAGACCTTGCGCCGGCAGGTGCTGGACCTGGCCAGCTTGCCGGTCAATGTGCTGATCCGTGGCGAGACCGGCAGCGGCAAGGAGCTGGTTGCCCGTTGCCTGCATGATTTCGGCCCGCGGGCAAAGAAGCCATTTGTGGCGCTCAACTGTGCGGCGATCCCCGAGCAGCTGTTTGAAGCCGAGCTGTTCGGCCACGAAAGCGGCGCCTTCACCGGCGCCCAGGGCAAGCGTATTGGCAAGTTGGAATACGCTCACGGCGGCACACTGTTCCTGGATGAAATCGAAAGCATGCCCCTGGCCCAGCAGGTGAAACTGCTGCGTGTGTTGCAGGAGCAGAAACTGGAGCGGCTGGGCTCCAACCAGAGCATCCACGTCGACCTGCGCATCATTGCCGCCACCAAACCCGACCTGCTGGAAGAGGCCCGGGCCGGGCGCTTTCGCGAAGACTTGGCTTATCGCCTGAACGTCGCACAGTTGCGCCTGCCGCCCTTGCGTGAGCGCCGTGAAGATATTCCATTGTTGTTCGATCACTTTGCCCAAAATGCCGCCGAGCGCCTTGGCCGCAGCGCCGAACCGCTCGGCGGCGCGCAATTGGGACGCCTGCTCAGCCATGACTGGCCGGGCAACGTGCGCGAACTGGCCAACGTTGCCGAACGCCAGGTGCTGGGGCTTGGCGAACCTGAGCCTGAGGGTATCGAGGCCGGGCAATCGCTGGCCGCGCAGCAAGAAGCCTTCGAGGCTCATTGCCTGAAGGCCGCATTGACCCGGCACAAGGGCGATATCAAGGCGGTCCTGGCGGAGCTGCAACTGCCGCGCCGGACTTTCAATGAAAAGATGCAGCGTCATGGGATGGTGCGGGAGATGTTTCTCTAAGCCAGGCTTTGCGGTGCCTTTCAGGCCGCCATCGGGGGCAAGCCCCCTCCCACACTTGAATGTGTTCACAAATCACAATGTGGGAGGGGGCTTGCTCCCGATGAGGCCTGCCGCCATAAGCGGATTTCCGCTCAACCATCAAGAATCATCGGCGACTTTCCGCTCAAAATAATCCTGCAACCCTTCTAGACCGGGCCTTCATCCCCTTGGCACAGCTCCTGCTATAGCCGAACCAGGCTGCGCACGCGCTGCTCCATAAAAACAACTAGATGAAGGATCCTTCAATGGATAACTCCAACACCCTGCCTCTGGGGTCGGTGGCCGTGCCGGCAAAAGAGCGCACCACCTCCAGCCGGATCAAATCGATTTTCAGTGGCTCCGTCGGCAACATGGTCGAGTGGTACGACTGGTACGTCTACGCCGCCTTCTCGCTGTACTTCGCCAAGACCTTCTTCCCGGCAGGCTCCTCCACCGCGCAATTGATGAACACCGCTGCGATCTTCGCCGTGGGCTTCCTGATGCGCCCTATCGGCGGCTGGCTGATGGGCATGTACGCCGACTACAAGGGCCGCAAGGCTGCACTGATGGCCTCGGTATTGCTGATGTGCTTCGGCTCGCTGCTGATCGCCCTGAGCCCTGGCTACGACACCATCGGCATCGGCGCGCCGATCCTGCTGGTCTTCGCCCGCCTGCTGCAAGGTTTGTCGGTCGGTGGCGAATACGGCACTTCGGCCACTTACCTGAGTGAAATGGCGACCAAGGAGCGTCGCGGTTTCTTCTCCAGCTTCCAGTACGTGACCCTGATCTCCGGCCAGCTCATCGCGCTGGCGGTATTGATCGTGCTGCAACAAGTACTGACCACTGAGCAACTGTATGCCTGGGGCTGGCGCATCCCGTTCGCCATCGGCGCCCTGTGCGCGGTTGTCGCGCTGTACCTGCGTCGTGGCATGGAAGAAACCGAGTCGTTCACCAAGAAGGAGAAAGCCAAGGAAAGCGCGATGCGCACGTTGCTGCGCCATCCCAAAGAGCTGATGACCGTCGTCGGCCTGACCATGGGCGGCACCCTGGCGTTCTACACCTACACCACCTACATGCAGAAATACCTGGTGAACACCGTCGGCATGAGCATCTCCGACTCCACCACCATCTCGGCGGCGACGCTGTTCCTGTTCATGTGCCTGCAACCCCTGGTCGGCGGGCTGTCGGACAAGGTTGGCCGTCGGCCGATCCTGATTGCCTTCGGCATCCTCGGCACGCTCTGCACCGTACCGATCCTCACCACCTTGCACACCATCCAGACCTGGTGGGGTGCGTTCTTCCTGATCATGGCGGCGTTGATCATCGTCAGCGGCTACACCTCGATCAATGCCGTGGTGAAAGCCGAGCTGTTCCCCACCGAGATTCGTGCCTTGGGCGTGGGCCTGCCGTATGCGTTGACCGTGTCGATCTTCGGCGGTACCGCTGAATACATCGCGCTGTGGTTCAAGAGTATCGGTATGGAAACCGGCTACTACTGGTACGTGACTGCGTGTATCGCGGTGTCGTTGTTGGTCTATGTGACCATGAAAGACACCCGCAAGCACTCGCGCATCACCACCGACTAAAACGGTGCGAGGGGGTTTGCTCCCGATGGCGGTGTGTCAGCCATAAATCGGTTGACTGAACCACTGCTATCGGGAGCAAGCCCCCTCCCACATTGAGTTCTATCTTGCCTGGATAATAGGATCAGGACAGCTCTGCGGCTGCCTGACGCCCATATCGCCGCTGCGCATACGACGCCCCGGCAATCATCACCACCAGCACACCCGCCAATACCGCCGACGAACCGATGGTGCCGAAATCCAGCCCACCCTTTTCATAGGGTTTGGTGAGGAAGTCACCCAGCGTCGCACCAAACGGCCGGGTCAAGACAAACGCCACCCAGAACAACAGCACCGACGAGATCCGGGTGAAGTACTTGAGCGCCACTACCCCGGCAATCGCCGAGCCGATCAACAAGGCGCCACCGGCAAAGCCGAGCCCCGAGTCATCGGCCAGGAAGTCGCCCAGCGCGGTACCCAAGGTGTTGGAGAACAGGATGGCCATCCAGTAGAACAACTCGCCCCGGAAGGTTTGCACTTTGTTCACGTTCAGCGAGTCGCCGCTGACATGCCACAACGCGAAGATGATCATCAGGATCGCGATCAGGATCATGGAGCCCGTGGCGTAGCCCAGCCCCAGGGTGCGGTCCATGAAGTCAGACATGGTGGTGCCCGCGGTGCTGGTGGACAAAATCACGATCCAGTACAGCACAGGGTTGTAGGTTTTCGACCAGAGTTGCGTCAGCAAGGTGACGAGGAACACGCTGATCAAGATCATCGAGCTGATGGCGTAGCCAACGTTGAGGGTCATCGACAACAAATCCCCGGCGGTTTCGCCCAGGGTGGTTGCGCAGATTTTCATGACCCAGAACGCCAGGGTGATCTGAGGAAGTTTGTTCATGGTACAGAAGGCTCCGAAGCTCAGTCTTTCAACGCGCCGACTTAGAGGGGTGTCGGCCTGGCGCGCAGACTGAATGCAGAGCTGTGAAAATTCGGTGGGCAATCAATGAAAATTCCATACGGCTGATGGAAATTCAGCGCCATGCCTTGCAGTATGGCCTCCATCCCGAAGCCAATAGCAGGAACCCCCGGTCATGTCTGACGATATTCATTTCTACGAGCCTGCCAACGGTCACGGCCTGCCCCATGACCCGTTCAATGCCATCGTCGGGCCAAGGCCGATCGGCTGGATTTCTTCCCACGATCGCGAAGGTCGCCTGAACCTGGCGCCCTACAGCTTCTTCAATGCGTTCAACTACATTCCGCCGATCATTGGTTTTTCCAGCGTCGGGCGTAAAGACAGCCTTAACAACATCGAACAGACCGGCGAGTTTGTCTGGAACCTGGCCACCCGCCCGTTGGCCGAGCAGATGAACCAGAGTTGCGCCGCCGTATCGCCGGAGGTGAACGAATTCGAGTTATCCGGCCTGACGCCGGTGGCCTCGAAAATCGTTGGCGTACCGCGGGTGGGCGAGAGCCCGGTCTCGTTTGAATGCAAGGTGACCCAGATCATTCAACTGCAGCGCGCCGACAAGCAGCTGGTGCCGAGCTGGCTGGTACTGGGCGAAGTGGTCGCGGTGCACATCGCCAAGTGGTTGCTCAAGGATGGCATCTACGACACCGCCGCCGCCGAACCGATCCTGCGCGGTGGCGGCCCGGCGGATTACTTCCAGTTGGGGCCAGAGGCGCTGTTCAAGATGTATCGCCCTGGTGCCAATAGCCGCTGATGGCATGCAATAAAACCTGTGGGAGGGGGCTTGCTCCCGATAGCGTTGGTGAAGTCAACACAGCATCGACTGACTCTCTGCTATCAGGAGCCCCCTCCCTGATCGACGGCGCGTTCTAGTTTGCGGCAGTTGCCCAAGCCAGTTGGCCGTCTTCGTCTACGTCGACCAGGTATTCAAGTTGCAGCGCGGCTGCATCGTCGGCGTCGGAGGCGGTCTTGAACTTCTGGCCATCAAGGATCTTGTGAAACCTGGGTGCGCCCATGCCATCGAGTGCCTTGATGGCGACGGCGGCGCTGTAGCCCCCTTCCCCCGGTACTACGGCGGAAACGGCTTCGTGGTGGGCAAATTGTTTACGTGCCATGTTGCAGGTCCTGGCCAATGGAAAGTCGGCCATTCTAACCCTCAACCGGCGAGTTGCAGGTACTCGCCGTAGGCATGTACGGCAGATGCATCGGTGAAGGTCTGGAAGTCCATGCTGCGCACTACCATGTCGTTCAACAACTCGGTAAAGATCATCAGGGCCGGCGAGTTGAAGTAGGCGCTCATCGCCTGTTCGCTACTCCAGAAACCCGAGACCAGCCACACATCGGGGTCGACCTGGGAATGCTGCAACGAAAACTGCAGGCAACCCTGAGCCTGACGGCCCGGTTCGATCAAACTGCTCAAGCGTGCACCGAGTTCGGTGCTGCACCCGGTACGGGCACGGATAAAGGCCATATGGCTCGCGGGAATGGGGGTGGACATGTTCGACTCTCCCGTTGAGAAGTGATACTCGGCAAACACGCTGAGGGCGGGCTGCCACAGGATCAAAGATAACGGCGCGGGTGCAAACGCGGTTAGTCAATTCCTGCAGGCTTATTGCACAATCCTGCGAGAAGCGTAGATAAGCCACTCGGCCCGCAGGTGGTGTTCCAGGCACACACTCAGTGTTTCAGGGAGATGACGGGCCTTGCGCTTGCCTGATTCACGCCATATCGCAGGATCAGGCAAGGATTGTGCAGAATCGACGTAACACTTTTTGAAAAGCGCCCACTAAGCTGAGCCCATCGAAGAAGCGTGTAGAGGTCACTCCATGTCGTCGCCTGAACATCCGCTGATTCCCCTCGATGCCGAGATGGAAAAGCAGCGCGCCGAACTGGCCAGCATCGTGCAACGCCATACCTGGGAAGACGGTTCCTATGGCACGGCTATCACCTCGCTGTATCTGAACCGCCACAACACACCGCGCGATTTCATGCCGGTGCTGGTGGAGCCGGCCTTGTGCATCCTCGCCAGCGGCAGCAAGGAAGTCCGCCTGGCCGACGAAATCTTTGCCTACGACCCACTCAACTACCTGGTGTTCTCGGTCGCTATGCCCGTGGCGGGACGGATCATCGATGCCACGCCGCACGATCCCAACCTGTCAGTACGCATCAATATCGACCCGGCGCAGCTCACTGCCCTGATCGCCGAGGCCGGGCCGATGGGCGTGCCCTCGCGCCCCACCTCCCGTGGCATGTACGTCGACCGCATCGACAGCCAACTGCTCGACGCGGTGCTGCGCTTGACGCGCCTGCTGGACTCGCCCAAAGACATCGCCATGCTCGCGCCATTGATCAACCGCGAGATCCTCTATCGGCTATTGCGCGGCCCGCAGGGCTACCGGCTGTATGAAATCGCCGTCGCCAACAGCCAGAGCCATCGGGTCAGCCAGGCAATCACCTGGTTGAACGGCAACTACGAACAACCGCTGCGTATCGATGACCTGGCCAAGGAAGTGAACCTGAGCGTTTCGACCTTGCACCATCGCTTCAAGGCGATCACCGCGATGAGCCCGCTGCAATATCAGAAGCAGTTGCGCTTGCAGGAAGCGCGGCGGCTGATGATCGCCGAAGGGCTGGAAGCGTCGGCGGCAGGGTATCGAGTCGGGTATGAAAGCCCGTCGCAGTTCAGCCGCGAGTACAGCCGGTTGTTTGGGGCACCGCCTTTAAGAGACCTGGCCCGATTGCGCCAGAGCATCTGAGCCCATGCAGATCAAAAATGTGGGAGGGGGCTTACTCCCTCCCACATTTTGACCTCATGTATTCAGTCTAATCCACGAGGCAGTTGCAAGGTCACCCGCAGGCCCCCCTCACGCAGGTTCTGCAGGCTCACTTCCCCGCCATGGCTGTGCGCGATGTTGCGCGCAATCCCCAGGCCCAGGCCGTAGCCCTGTTGCTGCCCGGCCAGACGGAAATGCGGTTCGAAGACTTGCTCCAGGCGCTGCTCCGGTACGCCGGGGCCTTCGTCGTCGACGTGCAGGATAAAATCCACGCCATCGTCCTCGATATGCAAGTGAGCTTTCTGCCCGTACTTCAAGGCATTGTCGATCAGGTTGCCGATGCAGCGCTTGAGCGCCAGCGGCTTGCCCGGATAAGGCGCCAGGGCACGGCCGTCCTGGGTGATGCGGCCATTGCCATTGGGCGCCAGGTACGGCTCCACCAGGCAATCGAGCACGTGATTCAAATCCACCGGTTCGATGTTTTCGTGGATGTCAGTGTCTTTCACACATTGCAGCGCGCCCTTTACCAGCAGCTCCAACTCATCCAGGTCGCGGCCGAATTTGGTTTGCAGGTTCTCGTCTTCCAGCAGCTCCACACGCAGGCGCAAGCGGGTGATCGGCGTGCGCAGGTCATGGGAGATCGCGCTGAACAATTGGCTGCGCTCGGTCAAGTAACGGCTAATGCGCTCACGCATGGCGTTGAAGGCACGCCCGACCTCCACCACTTCGCTGCCGCCGCCTTCGGCTACCGGCTCCACATCGGCGCCCAGGGACATGTCCCGCGCCGCCCGCGCCAGGCGCTTGAGCGGCCGGCTCTGCCAGTGCACCAGCAGGCCGATGAACAGCAACAGCAAGCCGCTGGTCAGCACGATGAACCACACCTGCTGGGCCGGCAGCCCCTGCTCTTCCAGGCTGGTGTAAGGCTCGGGCAGCAGCGAGGCGATGTACAGCCACTCACCGGGCGCAAGCTGGATCTGGGTCACCAGCACTGGCGGGTTCACCGGTTCCAGGGTCAGCGCGTAATGCGCCCAGGAGCGCGGCAGTTCATCGAGCTTCAAACCGGCGTTGAAAATCCGCAGGTCTTCGGCACTGACGAACTCCACCGAGATATGCACATCGGCGCCCAGGGTCTGGCGCAGCACTTCATCCACCGCCTCAAGCACGGCCTGTTTGCGCGGCGTCTGCGGCAATACCGCCATGTCCAGCGGCCGGTCATTGAGGGTCACCACGAAACGGGTGCCGCCCATGCTGCGCAGTTGGTCGAGCACCAACGGGCGATAGGCCACCGGCAACGAGCGGAAGTAACTGACGCTGGCGGTCATCGAATGCGCCAGGCTACGGGCACTGGTGACCAGGCCCTCAAGCTGGGTAGCGCGCAATTGCGAGACCCAGATCACGCTGGACAGTGCCTGGGCAAACAGCACCACGAGCAGGGTCAGCAGCAACATGCGCCCCAGCAGCGAACGGGGCACGGGAAAGCGGATGCGGCGCTCGGCCAGACGCTCAGTGGGCATTGCCGGCAACCACGCTGGCTGCCAGTTGATAACCGCTGCCACGCACGGTGCGGATCAGCCGCGGGGGTTTCTCGGTATCGCGCAGGCGCTGGCGCAAGCGGCTGACCGCCATGTCGACGATACGGTCCAGCGGCATCAGGTCGCGGCCACGGGTAGCGTTGCCGATGGTGTCGCGGTCGAGAATCTGTTGGGGGTGGTCAAGGAACAGCTTGAGCAGGGCAAAGTCGGCGCCGGAGAGGATCACCTCCTCGCCATCCACATGGAACAGGCGGTGGCTGATCATGTCCAGCCGCCACTCGTCAAACGCCAGCACATCACCTGCGCCGCTGCGCTCCTGGCCAAACTGGGCACGACGCAACAGGGCCTTGATCCGCGCTTGCAACTCGCGGGGGCTGAAGGGCTTGCCGATGTAATCGTCGGCGCCCAGCTCCAGGCCGATCACCCGGTCGGCTTCGTCGGAACTGGCGGTCAGCATGATGATCGGCACCTGGGCCTGACGTGGGTGCTGACGAACCCAACGACACAGGCTGAAACCGTCTTCGTCGGGCAGCATCACATCAAGAATCACCAGGTCGCATGGTGCCTCGCTCATGGCCTGGCGGAACCCCGCACCATCCGACACGCCACGGACTTGGAACCCGGCGCGGCTGAGGTAGGTTTGCAGCAATTCGCGGATTTCCTGGTCGTCGTCGACGAGGAGAATCGATTTACTGATTACGCTCACGGGGTCCTCCTTGTAGTTATGGCCAAGCTTGAGTCATGTGTTGCTTAGGGCCACCATCGGGAGCAAGCCCCCTCCCACATTTTGAATGTATTTACACATCGAAGTGTGGGAGGGGCTTGCCCCCGATGAGGCCATCAAGGTCTATGCAAAAGCCTGCTCAAGCGCCACACCCGCCCCGGTCAACCCGGAATACGGCGCGGTCACCAACCACACCGGAATACCTTTGAAGTAGTCGCTCATGCAGCCTTTGTCACTGAAGCTCTTGGTAAAACCACTGTTGATGAAGAAGTCGGCAAACCTCGGGATCACCCCGCCCACGATATACACACCGCCGCGCGCGCCGGTGGTCAGCACGTTGTTGCCCGCTACGCGGCCCAACCAGATGCTGAACTGGTTCAAGACTTCCACGGCCACCGGGTCACCGGCCAACCCCGCCGCCGTAATGGCTTCGGGCGTGTCCAGCACTGGCGTGTGGCCATCCACCGCACAGATTGCGCGATAGACACGCGGCAGGCCCGCACCGCTCAGGGCGGTCTCGGCGCTGACGTGGCCGATCTCATTGTGGATGTGCTGCCACAGCTGGGTTTCACGCGGGCTGCTCAAAGGCAGGTCGACATGGCCGCCCTCCCCCGGCAACGCCGCCCAACGGCCGCCCCCCAGATCCAGCAACGTACCGACGCCAAGGCCAGTGCCCGGGCCGATCACCACCGCAGGGCGAAACGCTTCCGGCGTGCCTTCGCAGACCACGCGAAATTCGTCGGGCTTGAGCCGTGTCATGCCCAGGGCCATGGCCGTGAAATCATTGACCAGCAGCAGGTTATCCACCTGCAGGGTTTTACAGAATGCAGTCTTGCTCAGGCGCCAGTGATTGTTGGTGAATTTAAATTCATCACCGCTCACCGGCCCGGCGACCGACAGGCACACCGCGCCGATGTCGCCGATTTGCAGGCCCTCTTCCTTGAGGTAGACCATGATGGCCGCCTCAGGGCTTGAGTGATCCGCCGTGGCGTGCACCCGGATCGAATGCAGCTCCTGATCCTGCCACAACGCAAAACGGGCGTTGGTTCCCCCGATGTCACCGACCAGCGCAAGCTTCACTTAAGCGTCTCCAAGGCAGAGGTAAAGGCGCTGGCGCCCTGCTCTGCGGAGCTTGCGGCCAAGCGCATAAATGCAAACAGTTCGCGACCGGCCCCCACGTTGTTGCCCAACAGGCCCGTGGCGGGTGTGCGCGCTGCGAATTCTTCGGCGTCCACCTTAAGCTCCAAGGTGCCCTTCACGCCATCCACGCGAATGATATCGCCATTCTGCACCCGCGCCAGCGGCCCGCCGCTCTGTGCTTCGGGGTTGACGTGGATCGCGGCGGGGATCTTACCCGAGGCGCCGGACATACGCCCGTCCGTGACCAATGCCACTTTGAAGCCTCGGTCCTGCAGCACGCCGAGGAACGGGGTCATTTTATGCAATTCCGGCATGCCGTTGGAGCGTGGGCCCTGGAATCGCATCACCGCGACAAAGTCCTTTTCCAACTCGCCGGCCTTGAATGCGTCGGCCAGGTCCTGTTGGTCCTGGAACACCACGGCCGGCGCTTCGACGATTTGATGCTCCAGGGCCACGGCCGAGACTTTCATCACCCCACGACCGAGGTTGCCTTCCATCACGCGCAAACCGCCCTCGGCCGAGAATGCACGGGCCACGGGACGCAGGATGGTTTCATCGAGGCTCTCGATCGGGCCGTCGCGCCAGATCAACTCGCCGTCGACCAGGAACGGCTCCTGGGTGTAGCGGCTCAAGCCCTTGCCGGCCACGGTGTTGACGTCTTCGTGGAGCAGGCCGGCCTCAAGCAGTTCGCGAATCAGGAACGACATGCCGCCCGCCGCCTGGAAGTGGTTGATATCGGCCTTGCCGTTTGGATACACGTGGGACAGGGTCGGCACTACCTCGGAGAGATCGGCCATGTCCTGCCAGGTGAGAATGATGCCCGCCGACATGGCGATGGCCGGCATGTGCAAGGTGTGGTTGGTAGAACCGCCGGTCGCGTTGAGGGCGACGATGGAGTTGACGATGGACTTCTCATCGACGATCTCGCCGATCGGCATGAAATTGCCGTTGGCCTTGGTCAGGCGCGTGACTTGATGCGCCGCTTCACGGGTCAGTGCGTCACGCAGCGGCGTGTACGGGTTGACGAACGAAGCGCCCGGCAAGTGCAGGCCCATCACTTCCATCAGCAACTGGTTGGTATTGGCGGTGCCGTAGAAGGTGCAGGTGCCGGGGCTGTGGTAGGACTTCATCTCCGATTCCAGCAGCTCTTCGCGGGTGGCCTTGCCTTCGGCATAGCGCTGGCGCACATCGGCCTTCTGTTTGTTCGAAATGCCCGACGGCATCGGCCCGCCCGGGACGAAGATCATCGGCAGGTGACCATAGCGCAGCGCGCCCATCATCAGGCCAGGGACGATCTTGTCGCAGATGCCCAGCATCAAGGCGGCGTCGAACATGTTGTGGGACAGCGCTACCGCCGTGGACATGGCAATCACTTCGCGGCTGAGCAGGCTCAGCTCCATGCCCGGCTCACCCTGGGTCACACCGTCGCACATGGCGGGGGTGCCGCCGGCGAACTGGCCGACCGAGCCGACTTCACGCAGGGCTTGCTTGATCTGTTCAGGGAAATGTTCGTACGGCTGGTGTGCCGAGAGCATGTCGTTATATGAGGAAACAATTGCCACGTTGGCGGCATTCATCATACGCAGACTATTTTTATCTTCAGCACCGCAGCCGGCCACGCCATGGGCAAAGTTGGCGCATTGCAGCTTACCGCGCATCGGACCGTCGCTGGCGGCGCCGCGAATGAGCGCAAGGTAGGCCTCGCGGGTGGCGCGGCTGCGGGCGATAAGCCGTTCGGTGACCTCAAGAACGCGGGGATGCATGTGTAGAACTCCAGGCTAACGGATGTGGCGACCCTCGTTCCTATGTTGACCAAACGCCCGCAGCTCATGGGATGGCAGGGTGTCGTTCGGATCATCGGACCAGTTGATTCAGGTCACTCGTTGTAGATTGAACAAAATATTGCCACTAAAAAGGCTTGTTTTCTATTTTTATGCGAATAATCTTGTAATTCTTACAACAAATCGACGACAGGCACTTTCCAATGACTCTTCGCATCGCAATCAATGGTTTTGGCCGCATCGGCCGTAATGTCCTGCGCGCACTGTATACCCAAGGCTACCGCCAGGATTTGCAGATCGTCGCCATCAATGATCTGGGCGACAGCGCGATCAATGCCCACCTGCTCAAATACGACACCGTGCATGGCACTTTTGAAGCAGAGGTCGCCCACGATCAGGAAAGCCTGACCGTCAACGGCGACCGGATTGCCGTCAGTGCCATTCGCAACCCGGCCGAACTGCCATGGGCCGCGCTGAAAATCGATGTGGTGTTCGAATGCACCGGCCTGTTCACCGACCGTGCCAAGGCTGCCGCCCATGTTACCGCCGGTGCGCGCAAGGTGATCATCTCCGCACCGGCCAAGGGCGCGGACGCCACCGTGGTCTACGGTGTGAACCACGACATTTTGCGTCAATCCCACCAGATCATCTCCAACGCCTCGTGCACCACCAACTGCCTGGCACCGGTCGCCCAGGTGCTGCATCGCGAGCTGGGGATCGAAAGCGGCTTGATGACCACCATTCATGCCTACACCAACGACCAGAACCTGACCGATGTCTACCACACCGACCCGTATCGCGCGCGTTCGGCCACCCAGAACATGATTCCGAGCAAGACCGGTGCGGCCGAAGCCGTCGGCCTGGTACTGCCGGAACTGGCGGGCAAGCTGACCGGCATGGCGGTCCGTGTACCGGTGATCAATGTGTCGCTGGTCGACCTCACCGTGCAGTTGAAGAAAGAAGCCACCGCCGAGGAAGTCAACGCACTGCTCAAAGAAGCCAGCCAGCACTCGAAAATCCTCGGCTACAACACCTTGCCGCTGGTTTCCAGTGACTTCAACCACAACCCGTTGTCGTCGATTTTCGATGCCAATCACACCAAGGTCAGCGGCAAGTTGCTGAAGGTGCTGGCGTGGTATGACAACGAATGGGGTTTCTCCAACCGTATGCTGGATAACTGCCTGGCGCTGTGTAACGCCGAATAAGGCGACCTGCAGGTTCCCACGCTTTGCGTCCCGGTCCCAAGGTCGTGACGCGGAGCGTCACAGGATGAATTCCCACGCAGAGCGTGGGAACGATCAAATACCGCACTTGCCATTTCAGTTGATGATAAGCATTATCATTAACTGCAAATCGGTCTGGTATCACTGTGAGCCAATCTCGCTTCAACCAAGTCTTTCTCACCCAACGGGTGATTCTGCTACGCACCTTGCAGCGGATGGTGAATAACCACAGCACCGCCGAAGACCTGTTGCAGGAAACCTACCTGCGCGTCACCCGTGCCCTCAGCGAGCGGCCGATCGACCACCTCGAACCCTTCGTTTATCAGACGGCGCGCAACCTGGCGCTGGATCATCTGCGTGCGCGCAGGATTCAAGCCCGTACGCTGCAGGAAGATGTCCCACTGGATATCCTGCAAAGCGTTGCCGCCCCCATCAGCACCCCGGAAGATGCAACCCAGGCCGAGCAACTGCTTGAACACCTGAGCGTCAGCCTCGGCCAGTTGAGCGCCCGCCAGCAGCAGATCTTTATCCTCAGTCGCCTGCACGGTTGCAGCTATCAAGAGATTGCCGACCAACTCCACGTGTCCTTGAGTACTGTGCAAAAGGAACTGAAATTGATCATGGCCATCTGTGTAGGTGTGGCCGACCGGCTGGATCAGCCTTAAGCTGCACCCGACAGAAATGTTGATCCAGGCTGTAGGAAAGACCAATAAAACGTGGCGAAGCCCCGAGGAACACCGTGACGGACCCGAATAAACTGCGCCCTCATGAGCTGGCTCATGAGGTGCTGCAAGATGCGGCCATGAACCAGGCGCTCGATTGGCTGGTCGCCTTGCAGTGCCCACATCCCGGGCAACAGGCCGAGTTCAACGCCTGGTTGGCCAGCGACCCGGCGCACCCGCACGCCTTCGCCAAAGCCGAGGCGGCGTGGGGTAGCGCGCCGGTGCACAGCGCCGCCGTAGCCCTGGCCGCACCCCGCAAGCCGAGTGCCTGGCGCCGCCTCAAGCCGCATTGGAAACCCTTGGCCACCGCCGCCGTGCTGCTGCTCGGACTGTTCAGCTTCAGCAATTTGCCCATGCGCCTGCAAGCCAACCACCTGACCGTCGTGGGCGAACGCCAGCGCCTGCAGTTGGACGATGGCTCGAAGGTATTGCTGAATACCAATTCGGCACTTTCCAGCAGCATCAAGGATCACCAGCGCGTCGCACGCCTGTATCAAGGCGAGGCGTTTTTCGAAGTCGTACCCAGCCGCGGCCTGCCCCTGGAGATTGATGCCGGCCCGGTGCGCGCCAGCGTGCGCGACACCGACTTCGCCGTGCGTTACCTCAATGGCGAAGCGCAGGTGCAGGTGCAACGCGGCGATGTCGACCTGAGCACCACCGCAAACGATGCCCGGGTGCGCCTGAGCGCCGGTGAAAGCATCCGCATCGGCCCCCAGGGCTTTGGCCAACCGGCCAAGCTAGATGCCGGCAAGGACCTGGCCTGGGTCCAGGGCCGACTGGTGTTTGAAAACTGCCCGATGGGCGAAGTACTGGCTGAACTGCGCCGCTATTACCCAGGCTGGATCGTCAACAACAACGACAAGCTCGCCAGCGTCGCCGTCACCGGCAATTACCGGCTTGACCAGCCCTTGGACGTGGTGCGCTCCCTGGCGCACATCACCTCGGCCAAGCTTTCGGAGTACCCGGCACTGGTCATCCTGAACTAAATGAGAATTATTTTTACTCGATAGCCTGCAGTGGTACGTCTCGTCTTAGCCAATGCAACTGATTCCTATTTGGTTCAGTGCGCAACTATAAGATTCGTACCTCCGGAGCGCTCTCGATGTCCTCTCGTTTCAACCGCCGGTCTTCCTCGCCCGTCCTGTCCTTGCTGACCGCCGCCATCCTGCTGGCGGGCGCGCCCATGACGGCCGCCATGGCTGCAGAGCCCATCGCCCGCAGCCATGGCAATTACACTTTCAGTATCGAGCAGCAACCCCTGGTCTCGGCGCTGAATGCCTTTAGCGCGGTGACCGGCTGGCAAGTCGGCCTGCCGGCGGAACTGGGCCAGGGCGTATCGTCCCCCGGTGTACGCGGCCCGCTGTCAGCGGAAAAAGCCCTGGACCGGCTGTTGGTGGGGACCAACCTGAGCTACCGCAAACTGGGCAATAACACCATCGTCCTGGAAAAGCGCGCAGCCGGCAGCACCCTCAATTTGCAACAGGTGACCATCAGCGCCACCCGTAATGAACAGGACGTCAACAGTGTGCCGAGCACCGTCACGGTGCATGACCGCGAGGAACTGGACCGCCAGAATGTCAGCACCATTCGCGAACTGGTGCGTTACGAACCTGGCGTCTCAGTCGGCGGCGCCGGCACCCGCTCCGGCAATGCCGGCTACAACATTCGCGGTATCGACGGTGACCGCATCCTCACCCAGGTGGACGGTGTCGAAGTCCCTGACAACTTCTTCAACGGCCCCTACGCCAAGACGCGTCGCAATTATGTCGACCCGGAAATAGTCAAGCGTGTGGAAATCCTCCGCGGCCCGGCCTCAGCCCTGTACGGCAGCAGTGCGATTGGCGGCGCGGTGAGCTATTTCACCCTCGACCCGGACGACATCATCAAGCCCGGCCAGGATGTCGGTGCCCGCCTGAAAACCGGCTACCGCTCCGCCGACGATAGCTGGCTGACCTCCGGCACCGTCGCCGGCCGCGTGCAGGACTTCGACGGCTTGCTGCACCTGAGCCAGCGCAATGGGCATGAAATGGAGTCCTACGACGGCAACAATGCCACCGGCCTGGCCCGCACCGGCGCCAACCCGGAAGAGGCACGCACCACCAATGTCCTCGCCAAGCTGGGCTGGAACTATGGCGATGACAACCGCCTGGGCCTGACCTACGAGAAGTTCAAGGATGACCGCGACGTCAACCTGAAAAACGCTGTAGGTGGCCCGTTCGTTGGTGGGCGGGGCTTCAATCTGTACCGTGACCGCCGTGGCAACGACACCATCACCCGTGAACGCTTCGGCCTGGAAAACAGCTTGGCTCTGCAATCGCCGATTGCCGACCGCATCAAGACCAGCCTCAATTACCAGATCGCCAAGACCGACCAGACCACGGCTGAGATCTATCAGTCCGGCCGTCGCGTCCTGCGTACCCGCGACACGCTTTACGAAGAACGCCAGTGGGTGTTCGACGCCCAGTTGGACAAGGCTTTCAGCCTCGGCGAGACCGATCACCAGGTGACCTACGGCACCACGCTCAAGCAGCAGAAAGTCACCGGTTCGCGCGAAGGCTCGGCGACCTGCCTGGCCGTCGGCTCCGGCTGCACCGCCATCGGTGCGCCCAGCCCTTCAGCCGGCGACAGCGTGAAAAAGTCCAGTGACTTCCCGGACCCGACCATCAACACCTATTCGCTGTTCGCCCAGGACCAGATCTCCTGGGACAAATGGACCTTCCTGCCGGCCTTGCGCTACGACTACACCCAGCTCAAACCCAAGCTGACCCAGGAATTCCTCAACACCGTCAACCCGACCGGCCAGGATACGGTCAACGACAAGGACAAAACCTGGCACCGCGTGACGCCCAAGTTCGGCCTGACTTACGCCCTCACCGATCAATACACCTTGTTCGGCCAGTACGCCGAGGGCTTCCGCACGCCATCGGCCAAGGCGCTGTACGGCCGCTTTGAAAACCTCAACCTGGGTTACACCGTGGAGCCCAACCCAGACCTCAAGCCCGAAACCAGCAAAGGCATTGAAACCGGGATTCGTGGCAAGTTCGACGCAGGTTCCTTCGACATCGCAGTGTTCTACAACAAGTACCGCAACTTCATCGACGAAGACAACGCCGTGGTCGGCGGCACCGTCGAACAGTTCCAGGCCGTCAATATCAAGCGTGCCACCATCAAGGGCGCCGAAGCCAAGGGTCGCCTGAACCTGGATGCTTTCGGCGCGCCTCACGGCCTTTACACCCAAGGTTCGGTGTCCTATGCCTACGGTCGTAACGACGAAACCGGCGAGCCGCTCAACAGTGTCAACCCGCTCAAGGGCGTGTTCGGCCTGGGCTACGACCAGGACAATTACGGTGGCCTGCTGAGCTGGACCCTGGTCAAACGCCAGAACCGCGTCGACAGCAGCACCTTCCACGCACCGGATGGCAACGGCCCGTTCAAGACACCAGGCTTCGGTGTGCTCGACCTGACCGGCTACTACAAAGTCACCCGCGATGTGACCCTCAACGCCGGCCTCTACAACCTGACCGACAAGAAGTACTGGAACTGGGATGACGTACGCAGCTACGACAGCGTCGGCGAAGCCGCGGTGACCGGCCCGGCCAACCTGGACCGCCTGACGCAGCCTGGCCGCAACTTTGCGATCAACGTGATCTGGGACATCTGATCGAAGCGCCTCACCTCGCCGGCCTCAGTCGCCGGCAGGTGAGGATTTTTTACTGTGCCGCGTCTTCCTGTTCGTCTAGTTGATAACCGCTCTCTTTAGAGCCACAAGGCGCTCCCCCCCTCAAGGACTTTTTCGATGACCGCTTCCCCTACCGCAGAACGCCCAAGCCTGCGCTCCCAGCGCCTGAACCAGATCACCCACGCCCCACATGCCCAGCTCGACGCGCTGGTCAAAGCCCACGCGCCATTCGAAACCCAGGCCAACTTCGCCCGTTTCGTAGTGGCGCAATACCTGTTCCAGTCGGAATTGGTGGCCCTGTACAACGACCCGCAACTGATCGAGATCTTCCCGGACCTGGCCGAGCGCTGCCGTGCCGAAGCCGCCAGGCTGGACTTGGGCGACCTGGACACCGACGTGCCGGCACCGGTCGCAGGCGCAGTGAAGAACCCCAGCAAAGCCCAAGCCCTGGGCTGGCTGTTCGTGTCGGAAGGCTCCAAGCTGGGAGCCGCGTTCCTGATCAAGCGCGCCGTGGGCCTGGGCCTGAGTGAAACCTTCGGTGCCCGTCACCTGGGTGAACCGGCCGGTGGCCGCGCCGAAGGCTGGAAGCGTTTTACCCGCACCCTCGACGGCCTGGAATTGAACGCCGAAGAAGAGGCTGCGGCAGAAAAAGGTGCAATCGATGCATTCGTGCGCTTCACCGTGCTGCTGGAACAGGCGTACGCTAGCGCCCCCGAACTGGCCTGACGCCTGAATTGAAATGCCATCAACCTGTGGGAGGGGCTTGCTCCCTCCCACAGCTAGATCTCATTGCTCCCTGATTTTCTGTGACCATCCCATCCATGACCGGTAAAACCCAATCCCCCTCGAAAATCGCCCGGATCCTGTTCGGCCTGCTGGCCTACGTCAGCCTGGGCATCGGGTTGGTGGCGATTGTCATACCGGGTTTGCCCACCACCGAATTCATCCTGCTCGCCGCCTGGGCCGCCACCAAAAGCTCGCCACGCCTCAGCGCCTGGCTGGAAAACCACCGGCTGTTCGGGCCGATCCTGTTCAACTGGCGCAATGGCAAGATCATCGCGCGTCGCGCCAAAGTCAGCGCCACGGTGAGCATGCTGTTGTGCGCGGGCCTGATGCTGGTGATGCTCGATCACGGCTGGCCGATCTACCTGGCGATTGCCGGAATGAGCCTGGGCAACTTATGGATCTGGTCGCGTCCGGAACGCCTCGCAACCCCCGTCTAACGCTGCGTGTAGGGTTTCTCCTACCACTCATCGCCTCCGCCTCATGAATCATCCGACTGCGCCGATGCTCCGGATATAGCGCCGAATGGACTTGGCTTGCCTTGCTTGCATTCCAACACATTCATTCACGAGTGAACCTATGTTCGACACCCTCTCCATTCGCTTGAAAATCGTGCTGCTGTCCGGCCTGTGTCTGTTGGGGGTGATCGCGCTGGTCGTGAGCCTCAACCTCTATAACACCCATCAAAACGACCAATTAGTCAGCGACTCAAGCTCGCGCATGCTCACCTCCAGCGTGGAGCAGTTGCTGCAAGCCAAGGCCGGCGAACAAGCCGCGCAATTGCAGAAAACCTTCAGCGACAGCCTGGTGGCCATTACCGCACTGGCTGACCAGATCAAGGACCTGCGCAACACCGGCGCCAAGCGCGGGCTGGAGGCTGGGGCATTGCGTGAAGAACTCAATCAGAGCCTGAAGACGGCCTTTGAGCGCAACCGTGGCGTGTTGGGTGTCTGGCTCTCGTTCGAACCCAATGCCCTGGATGGCAAAGACAGCGAGTTCATCGATGACAAGGCGCGGGTGTCCAACGAAAAAGGGCGTTTCTCCAGCTATTGGAGCCGCGCCGGCGGTGAAGGCTTGAACACCATCATGGTCGAAGAGGATCTGACCAAGACCACCCTCAACCTCAGTGGCATCCCCTACAACAGCTGGTACACCTGCCCACGAGACAGCCGCAACACCTGCCTGCTTGACCCCTACGAGGACACCGTGGCCGGTAAGCCAGTGCTGATGACCACCATTTCCCTACCGCTGATCGTGGAGGGCAAAGTCATCGGCGTGATCGGCGTCGACATCGCCCTCAACGCCTTGCAAGCCAACACCGACGCCGCGCAGAAAAGCCTGTTCAACGGCGCGGCGCACCTGGAATACCTCTCCAGCACCGGTTTGATCGCAGCCTACAGCGGTGAACCCGCCAAGGTCGGCAAGAACCTGATCGATACCCTGGGTGCAGAAGGCAAAGAGATCGTGCAACTGCTGGCCACCGGCAGCCCGATGATCCGCGAACAGGACGACACGATTCGCGCCGTCTATCCGTTCAAACCGATTGCCGACGCCAAGAACTGGGGCGTACTCATCAAACTGCCCAAGAGCGTGATGCTCGCCGATAACATCAAGCTGCAAGCGGTACTCGACGAAGCCCAGGCCAGCAGCCTGATCAAGACCTTACTGATCGCCGCCGCCGCCGCGCTGCTGGGCTTGCTGCTGATCTGGCTGACCGCCACCGGCGTCACTCGCCCGATCAACAACGTGGCCGCCATGCTCAAGGATATCGCCAGCGGCGAGGGTGACCTGACCCAGCGCCTGGCGTACGCCAAGAAAGATGAACTGGGCGAACTGGCGAACTGGTTCAACCGCTTCCTCGACAAGCTGCAACCGACCATCGCGCAAATCAAGCAAAGCATCGCCGAAGCCCGTGGTACGGCAGATCAGTCTTCCGAGATTGCCCGCCAGACCAGCGAAGGCATGCAAGTGCAATTCCGCGAAATCGACCAGGTGGCCACGGCGTCCAACGAAATGAGCGCCACCGCCCACGATGTAGCCAACAGTGCCTCCAGTGCCGCCAATGCCGCACGCGGGGCCGACCAGTCGGCGCGTGAAGGCATGTCGATCATCGAGCAGAGCACCCGCGACATCACCACACTCGCCGAAGAGGTCAGCAAGGCGGTGTCTGAAGTGGAAGCCCTGGCGGTGAACAGCGAGCAGATCGGTTCGGTGCTCGAAGTGATCCGCAGCATCGCCGAACAGACCAATCTGCTGGCGCTCAACGCCGCCATCGAAGCGGCGCGGGCCGGGGAAAGCGGCCGTGGTTTTGCGGTGGTGGCCGACGAAGTGCGCAACCTGGCTAAACGCACCCAAGACTCGGTAGAGGAAATCCGCCAGGTGATCGAGCGCATCCAGAGTGGCACCCGTGGCGTGGTGGCGACCATGCATTCCAGCCAGCACCAGGCCCAGAGCAACGCCGGGCAGATCCATCAAGCCGTGCAGGCACTGGGCAAGATCAGCGATGCGGTGACGGTGATCAGCGACATGAACCTGCAGATCGCCAGCGCCGCCGAAGAGCAGAGCGCGGTGGCCGAAGAGGTCAATCGCAACGTCTCGGCGATCCGCACCGTGACTGAAGCTCTCACCGGCCAGGCGACCGAATCGGCGGCCATCAGCAGCCAGCTCAATGCGCTGGCCGGTCAACAGATGAAGTTGATGGATCAGTTCAAGGTCTGACCCCATGTAGGAGGGGGCTTGCTCCCGATGGCGGTGTGTCAGTCAACTTATTGATAGCTGACACATCGCTATCGGGAGCAAGCCCCCTCCCACATTTAGATCTGTGACAACCTAAACACCGGTCCAGGCGCTGACAAACGGCGCCACATCTTCTTTCGGCGCGGTACGCGGCGGGTTTTGCGGGGTGCCCAGGTAGAGGAAGCCAATCACTTGCTCATCCGCCGTCAGCCCCAGGCCTTTGGCGACGTGGGCCGAGTAGGACAATTCGCCGGTGCGCCACACGGCGCCAATCCCTTGGGCATAGGCCGCCAACAGAATGCCATGGGCCGCACAGGCGGCTGCCAGCAACTGTTCGGACTTCGGCACCTTGAAGTGTTCCTGCAAGCGGGCAATCACCACCACGACCAACGGGGCACGCAACGGGCCGTTCTGGGCTTTGTCGATGACGGCTTGCGGAGCATCGGCATCTTGCAGGCGGGCGGCTTCGGCCAACAACGTGCCCATTTGCTCACGGGCGGCACCTTCCACGGTAAGGAAACGCCAAGGACGCAACTGGCCATGGTCCGGCGCGCGCATGGCGGCGGCGAACAGCACATCGCGCTGCTCCTGGGTCGGTGCCGGCTCAAGCAAACGCGGCACGGAAACACGGTTGAGCAAAGCGTCGAGAGCCTGCATTGGCCACCTCCAGAAATAAATGTGCGGCCATTCTAGCGGGAATGAATCGGGTTCCACCAAACGATAATTGCTCTTATTCAATCCGCCCTGCCCTGTTAGACTTTGCGGCCTCATTTTCCGCCTTGTTCCAGGAAACTCGATGTTCCGTTCGTTTTTTCGCTTGTCGGCAGCGTTGATGGCCTTGAGCCTGACCGCCTGCGATGCCCCACCCAGGTTTACCCAGGCAGAGCCGGGGGAATCGCGGGCCGGCGGCGCGACGACAGTGAACAAGCGCGACCAGAATGCGTTTTCCCTGCCCTCAGCCAACCTGGCGCCGAGCCGTCGTCTGGATTTCAGCGTCGGCAACAGTTTTTTCCGCAGCCCATGGGTGATCGCACCGTCCACCACCACCGCGCGTGATGGCCTGGGGCCTTTGTTCAACACCAACGCCTGCCAGAACTGCCATATCAAGGACGGCCGTGGGCACCCGCCGCTGCCCGACGCGCCGAATGCAGTATCGATGCTGGTGCGCCTGTCGATTCCGCCTGCGCCGATCGATGCCAAGCTTATCGAGCAACTCGGCGTGGTGCCCGAGCCTGTCTACGGCGGGCAATTGCAAGACATGGCCGTGCCGGGCGTGGTCCCCGAAGGCAAGGTGCGGGTGGACTACACGCCGGTCAACGTCAGCTTCAAGGACGGCACGGTGGTTGAGTTGCGTAAGCCCAACTTGCAAATCACCCAGCTCGGCTACGGGCCGATGCATCCAGATACACTTTTTTCAGCGCGAATCGCACCGCCGATGATCGGCTTGGGCCTGCTCGAAGCCATCAGCGACGCCGACATCCTGCGTAACACCGACGCGAAAACCGCCGACCAGGAAGCCCTCGTCGGCCGCGCCAACTGGGTGTGGGACGACGCCCAGCGCAAGACCGTCCTCGGGCGTTTCGGCTGGAAAGCCGGGCAACCCAACCTTAATCAACAAAATGTTCACGCGTTCTCTGGTGACATGGGCCTCACCACGTCCCTGAGACCCTTTGATGATTGCACGGATGCCCAGATTGCCTGCAAACAGGCCCCCAACGGCAATGGCCCCGATGGCGAGCCGGAAGTCAGCGATAACATCCTGCGCCTGGTGCTGTTTTACACGCGCAACCTTGCGGTCCCCGCACGCCGTGACGTCAATACGCCACAGGTGCTGGCCGGCAAAAACCTGTTTTACCAGGCCGGTTGCCAGGGGTGCCATAAACCGACGTTCACCACGTCCGCCTCTGCGTCCGAACCCGAACTGGCCAACCAGACGATCCGCCCCTACAGCGACCTGCTGCTGCACGACATGGGCGAAGGTCTGGCTGACCAGCGTAGCGAATTCAAGGCCGGGGGCCGCGACTGGCGCACACCCCCGTTGTGGGGCATTGGCCTGACGCAAACCGTGAGTGGCCACACCCAGTTTTTACATGACGGCCGCGCCCGCAACCTGCTCGAAGCCGTGCTGTGGCATGGCGGTGAAGCACAGGCGGCGCAACAACAGGTGTTGTCTTTCAACGCCGAGCAGCGCGCCGCGTTGCTGGCGTTCCTGAATTCTCTATAAGCTTCGCCCCAATTACAGAAGGGAGCTCTACATGTTCCGTCCCAAGTTGTTGTTCACCAGCCTGGCCGCACTCGCTCTCGGCGCCTGCTCGCCCCAGGACCCGCAAGCAGTGACCTCGGCGGCCATCGCCAAGCAAGTCATCCTGCCGACCTACAGCCGCTGGGTTGAAGCCGACCGCCAACTGGCCGTCAGCGCCCTCGCCTATTGCCAGGGCAAGGAAAGCCTGGACACCGCCCGCGCCGATTTCCTCCACGCACAAAAAGCCTGGGCCGAGTTGCAACCGCTGCTGGTCGGCCCGCTGGCCGAGGGCAATCGTTCGTGGCAGGTGCAGTTCTGGCCGGACAAGAAAAACCTGGTGGGCCGCCAGGTCGAACAACTGGTCAGCTCCCAGCCGCAGATCGACGCCGCTGCCCTGGCCAAGTCCAGCGTCGTGGTACAGGGCCTGTCGGCCTACGAATACATCCTCTACGACGCCAAGACCGACGTCGCCGATCCAGCGCAAAAGGCGCGCTACTGCCCACTGCTGGTGGCGATCGGCGAGCGCCAGAAAAGCCTCGCCGAAGAGATTCTCGCCAGCTGGAACAGCACCGACGGCATGCTCGCGCAGATGACCAAGTTTCCCAACCAGCGCTACGCCGATTCCCACGAAGCCATCGCCGACCTGCTGCGTGCCCAGGTGACCGCGCTGGACACCCTGAAAAAGAAACTCGGTACGCCGATGGGCCGCCAGGCCAAAGGTATCCCGCAACCGTTCCAGGCTGACGCATGGCGCAGCCAGTCGTCCCTGCAAAGCCTGGAAACCAGCCTTGCCGCCGCGCAAACCGTCTGGGTGGGGGTCGACAACAAGGGCCTGCGCAACCTGCTGCCGTCGGAGCAAAAGCCGCTGGCCGACAAGATCGACGCCGCCTATGCCGCCGCCCTGAAACTGTTCGCCAGCAACCAGCGCACCCTCAGCGAGTTGTTGAACGATGACGCCGGGCGCCAGCAGCTCAATGACCTCTACGACAGCCTCAACGTGGTCCATCGCCTGCACGAAGGTGAGCTGGCCAAGGCGCTGGGCATCCAGCTGGGCTTCAACGCCAACGACGGTGACTGATGATGCTCAGGCGACAGGCTTTGGCGATTGGCAGCGTGCTGCTCAGCGCGCTCACGTTGGGTGGCTGGACGCTATTCAAGCAAAAGGACAAAAGCCCACTGCTGCTCTCGGCACGCGATGATGCCGAGGGCAAGCACTACGCGGTGGGTTTCCGCCTGGATGGCAAGCAGGTGTTCGCCACCCAGGTCGGCCAACGTTGCCACGACATCATCAACCACCCGGCGCTGCCGATTGCGCTGTTTGTGGCCCGCCGCCCGGGCACCGAGAGTTATCTGATCGACCTGCGTGATGGCGCGCTGCTGCAAACCATCACCTCGAACGCCAACCGCCACTTCTATGGCCACGCGGTGATTCACCGGAGCGGCGAATGGCTGTATGCCACCGAGAACGACACCTCCGATCCCGGCCGTGGCCTGCTCGGCGTCTACCGGTTCGAAGGTGAGCGCCTGGTGCACAGCGGTGAGCTCTCCACCCACGGCATCGGCCCGCACCAGGTGTCGTGGATGCCCGACGGCGAAACCCTGGTGGTGGCCAACGGCGGTATTCGCACCGAAGCCGAAAGCCGCGTGGAAATGAACCTCAACGCCATGGAGCCGAGCCTGGTGCTGATGCACCGCGATGGCACGCTGATCAGCAAGGAAACCCTCGGCCAGCAGATGAACAGCGTGCGCCATATGGGCATCGCCAACGATGGCACTGTCCTCACCGGGCAACAATTCATGGGGCCTTCCCACGAACGCTCGGAACTGCTGGCGATCAAGCGGCCGGGGCAACCGTTCGTGGCGTTCCCGGTGGCCGATGAGCAATTGCAGGCCATGGGGCACTACACCGCCAGCGTCGCGGTGCACAGCCAATTGCGCCTGGTGGCGCTGACTGCGCCACGGGGCAATCGGTTTTTTATCTGGGATATCGACAGCGGTGAGCTGCGCCTGGACGGCCCTTTGCCCGACTGTGCCGGCGTGGGGGCAGTGCCGGATGGCTTTGTCGTCACCTCCGGCCAGGGACGCTGCCGGTTCTACGATTGCCGTCAGAACCCATTGGTCGCCACACCCTTGGAGTTACCGGCGGGGCTTTGGGATAACCACCTGCATCTGATTTGAAGGCAAAAAAAAGGGCCTCGCATCGCGAGGCCCTGTTTCGGGGGGGTGAATTTTTTAAGGTTCATCTCAACTCTGTGGCCTCATCCCTTGAGACATCCCGAACATGAACAACAGCAGATCATGATCGGGCCTTGCCTTTACGTTCGCCTTGGCGACACGCGGTAACAGGCATTGCCCGTTACCGTCCACCGTACTGAGCACTTGTGTACGAGGTTGCTCCCACGCAGCCAGGGCCAGGGCTGCAATACCCAACGCACCGACCAGAAACAAACCTCGTGCTATTTCTAGCTTCATCTGGTTAAACCCTTGATAGCGCTGCCAAACGCCGTCTCGTAAAAGTAGCTGAGTTTTTTCCAGTCGGCATCGCTCCACGACGAATGGCGACGCAGTTGCAGCATGTCGTGGGAAGCGGCCCGATAGGCGGTCAAACGCTGACGACACTTCTCGAAGTCCAGCAGCGCAACTTCCACATTGGCCGAATCACCTTCGCCCGTTACCCGCACAAAGATGTGCTTGATATACAGGCAACCATGCTGCCAACGGCCCTTGTGCATGCGCGCCAAGGTGCCGGCCAGTTCCTTGAGCAGGCGCTCATGGACAAGCTCGCCGTACTGTTCGCGGCCGCCGGCGGCATACCAGTTTTCGATCTCGTCGAAACCGTCCAGGGACGCCGTGACCAGCAGTGCTTTCCATCGGTGCTCCGGGTCGCGACGTGCTTCGCAAAACACCAGCTCCGGTACGCGTACATCGAGTAAACGCAGGCCCTTGAGGGCGTCACGCTCACGTAGCACGGTCGGGCGTCCGAACGGGTGGAGCCAACTGCGGTAGATGTGCCCGGTCTGGCGTTTGCTGTAGAGCAAGCGCCCATTGGGGCTGATGACCCGCTGCACACCACTTTCACCGCCACGCCGACGATTGGGTTCCTCGACCCATTCCCCTTTCAGGCGCCAGAAATAATCAAACCGCTCCTCGGGAGCTACATGACTACCTGCTACGCACTCAACTGCCATCCTGTCACCTCTTACGCAATACATAGACTCGCCACATGGCATAGAGCGGCATGAAGTCCAGGGATTCCTGAACACGGAAACCGGCCTGCTCAAATTCTGCCTCGACAGTAGCCGCCGGTAACACAAACCGATTTTGGTAACCTTCCTGCTCACCTCTTTCGCGACGCCGGGACTCGGCGCGCTTGCGTCTCCAGGCCTTGAAGTTGCCATCGACCCACAGCGAGAGGATCACGCTGTCGCGCGTCACACGCTGAAACTCCTGCAATATCGCCAGCCTATGCTCCGGATCACCAATGTGGTGCATCAAGCGCATGCAGAAAATGCTGTCGACCGAGTTGTCCGGCAAATCGATATCAAAGGCCGATGTCTGCAAAGTGCGTACCCGTTTCACCACATCCGCCGGTTGGGCGACTGTGGCGACCTTCAACATCGATGCCGAATTATCAGCGCCGATAATCACACGGTTGGGTTTTTCGGCCAGTAATGGCCAGAAGCGCCCGGCGCCGCAGGGCAGGTCCAGGACCAGCCCAGGCTCACCGGCCATGGCCAGCGCACCGCGCGCCAATTGCTCGTCGCGTTTGTGGGACAACCGGCGAGCCAGATTGTCCTGATGCTTGAGCAAATAATTTTGCGCGTGTTGGTCGTCGTACTTTTCGGAAAATTCGAGCTTGATCGGGGAAGGCATCTAAACATCTCCAGTTGCTGATGCCTACAACCTTAAGCAGCAAACTGTGAGCGACAGGTCAACTGGTTGTGAAAAACTTGTCCTGTCCAACCCCATACATTTCAAGACTTTACAGACACAAACGGTGGCCTGGGGCCATCTTCGCCGAAAAGCACGCTAACTGCCGCAGCATAGCGGCAGGCTGGCGAGTCAGGGTTTGACCTGGCTCAACTCGACATGAAAGCGGCAGCCGTTGGGCTCCATGGTGCTCAGGCTGACGCTCCAGCCTTGGCTCTCGCAGATGCGTTGCACCAGCGACAAACCCAATCCCAGGCCCTCACCGCGCTTCTCGCTGCCACGCACAAAAGGCTCGAACATCGCTTCACGTTTTTCTTCCGGTATACCGACGCCGGAGTCTTCGACGATAAAACCGCTCGGCTCCAGGGTGAGGCGGATAAACCCTTGCTCGGTGTAATGCAGCGCGTTGCGCAGCAAGTTACCCATCACCGCATGCAAGAACGTGGTGTTGTAGCGGGTCGCCAAGGGGTTGCCAGGAATGTAGATCAACTCAAGCCCTTTTTGCTCGATGGGCTCGCGCCAGATACCGAGCAAGTCATCGGCCACCTGTTTGAGATTGACCTGCGGCGACATGGCAGCATCATCATGTTTGGCACGGGCGAGCATCAGGAAGGTTTGCACCAGCTCGCGCATTTCCTCACTGGCGCGGGCGATGCGCTCGACCTGGGCACGGCCGCGCTGATCAATCGCCGGGTTCTCCAGTAACAGTTCGCAGGAAGTGGCCAACACCATCAAGGGTGTGCGCAATTCATGGCTCACGTCGCTGGTAAACAACTGCTCACGGGACAACGCCTGCCGCAAGCGGCCGAGCGTGGCATCGAAAGCCACCGCCAGTTCACCCACTTCATCGGCCGCATAATCCGGGGCCAACGGCGGCGCCAGGCCCAGCAACTGGTCACGATGGCGTACCTGGCGGGCCAGGCGTACCACCGGTGCCATCACCTTGCGGGCCAACACCCAACCCAGGAACACCGCCAGCGCCAGGCTGAGCACGAACCCCACCAGCACCACCGCAAACAACACGCGCTCACGCTCTTCAAAGTCGCTCTGGTCTTGCAGCAGGACATAGCGCCGACCGTCGACCACTTCGACCATGGCGTGGTACGACAGCGCTTCGCGAAACACCTCATGAAAGCCTGGGTCCAGGTGTCGCAAATCCTTGGGCAGTTCGAAATCGCCGCGCCCACCGCTGAAATAGAACAACTGGTCCGGCTCCGGCCGGTGGCTCCAGTCTTCGACGCTGTCCATCAATAGCAACCGTTGCAGGTCGCCACCCAGGCCCGCCGAGATCAGTTTCTCTTCCACCAGGTGCACCGTCGCAACAATGCCCATGGCGAAAGCCCCCGCCACCAGCGCGCTCATCAAGGCAAAGGCGATGATGATCCGCTGGGCAAGGCTTTGCTTAAACTCCATCACGCCCCTCGGCCAGGCGATAACCGACGCCGTGCACCGTCTGCAGCAATGGCTTGGCGAAAGGTTTATCGATCACCTGGCGCAACTGGTGAACGTGGCTGCGCAGGCTGTCGCTGTCCGGGCAGTCATCGCCCCACAGGGCTTCTTCGAGGACTTCGCGGCGCAACACATGCGGACTCTTCTGCATCAGCACCGCCAGCAACTTCAGGCCCACCGGGTTGAGCTTGAGCAGGCGCCCTTCGCGGGTGACTTCCAGGGTATCGAGATCGTAGTACAAGTCGCCCACCTGCAAGGCGCGACGACCACCGCCCTGGGCGCGGCGCAGCACAGCTTCAATGCGCGCAGCCAATTCGGACAAGGCGAACGGCTTGAGCAGGTAATCATCGGCACCCGACTTGAAGCCCTGCAACCGGTCATCCAACTGATCGCGGGCAGTGAGCATGATCACCGGTGTGTCACGGCGCGCGTCTTCGCGCAGGCGTTTGCACAAGGTGTAGCCATCAATGCCTGGCAGCATGATGTCGAGCACGATCAGGTCGTAATGCTCGGTGGCCGCCAGGTGCAGGCCCGACAAACCGTCCTGCGCGCAGTCAACGGTATAGCCCTTGAGCCCCAGGTAGTCTGCCAGGTTGGCCAGAATATCGCGGTTGTCTTCAACCAATAGAATTCGCATGAGCAGTGTCTCCGTACTGTCGTGCCAGCCGTGCTGGCTCGCGCAGCTTAAGGCCTGGCGTGGCTCAGGGATAGACCTGTCGGACTTATCGATTAATCTTCTCAACCAACTTTATGATCTAATGAGTTTTTCACTATAGATTCACAGGCCGCCAACAAGGCCTGGCCGAAGATCATCGCCCATTAATAGAAGGATTATGCTGGACATGGGGTTTCTCAAAACCGCGCCTATGCGCTACCTGCTGCTCGTCACCGGCGCATGGTTGGTTATTTTCCTGCTCACCCGCAGCGTCCTGCTACTGACTCACCTGAGTGAAGTCGGAGGCAACGTACTGCCGGTGTTTGGCGTGGGCTTGCTGTACGACTTGGGCTTCCTGACCTATGCAGCCTTGCCGCTGGGCCTGTATTTGCTGCTTTGCCCACCGGGGCTGTGGCGCCGTCGCGGCCATCGCTGGTTCCTGCAAGCGGTGTTGACGGTCAGCCTGTTCGCCATGTTGTTTACCTCGGTGGCCGAATGGCTGTTCTGGGACGAGTTCGGCGTGCGCTTCAACTTTATCGCCGTGGATTACCTGGTGTATTCCGACGAGGTGCTGAACAACCTGCTGGAGTCTTATCCGATCGGCAAGTTGCTCAGCCTGTTGGCGATGCTGGCGGTGGTGCTGAGCGTGGCACTGCGCAAACCCTTCAACGCCGCCTTGAATGCACCGCTGCCGCCGATGCGCGGCCGCTTGCTGAGCGCCTTGAGCCTGTTGATCGCCGCCGGCCTCAGCCTGCAACTGATCAGCCAGGATAGCCCGCGTACCCAAGGCGGCAACGCCTACAAGAACGAACTGGCGAGCAATGGCCCGTATCAGTTTTTCGCGGCATTTCGCAATAACGAGCTGGACTACACGCAGTTCTACAAGAGCATGCCAACCGAGGTGGTCGCCCAGCAGCTACGCACCGAACTCAGCGAGCCCAACGCGCGCTTTATCGGCAAAGACCCGCTGGATATCCGCCGTGCCATCGAGAACCCCGGCACCTTGCGCAAGCCCAATATCGTGCTGGTGACCATCGAAAGCTTCAGCGCCAAATACATGGGCAGCAACGGTGATGGGCGCAACCTTACGCCCAACCTCGATGCGCTGCGCAAGCAAAGCCTGTACTTCAATAACTTCTATGCCACCGGTACGCGTACCGACCGTGGCCTGGAAGCCATCACCCTGGCCATTCCGCCAACGCCAGGGCGCTCGATCGTCAAGCGCATAGGGCGCGAAAGCGGCTTTGCCAGCCTGGGTCAACAACTCAGCGCCATCGGCTACGACAGTGTGTTTGTCTATGGCGGGCGTGGTTACTTCGACAACATGAACGCGTTCTTCAGCGGCAATGGCTATCGGGTCGTGGACCAGAGCAGCGTGGCCGAATCGGATATCTCGTTTAAAAATGCCTGGGGCATGGCCGACGAAGACCTCTACCGGCAGACCCTGAAACTGGCCGACGCCGACTACGCCAAGCAGCAGCCGTTTCTGCTGCAATTGATGACCACCTCCAACCATCGCCCCTACACCTACCCGGACGGGCGTATTGATATCAAGTCCGGCAAGGGCCGAGACGGTGCGGTCAAATACACCGACTACGCCATCGGCCAGTTCCTTGAGGCCGCACGCCAGAAGCCCTGGTTCGATAACACGATCTTCGTGTTCGTCGCAGACCATACGGCCGGCAGCGCGGGCAAGGAAGACTTGCCGATCACCAACTACCAGATCCCCCTGTTCATCTACGCCCCGAAATTGATCGAGGCCCGGGAAACCGCGCAACTGGCCAGCCAGATCGACTTGGCGCCCACTTTGCTGGCCCTGCTCAACCTGAGCTACGAGTCCACCTTCTTTGGGCGCAACCTGTTGCAAGACAGCCCATTGCCGCCACGTGTGGTGGTCGGCAACTACCAGCACCTGGGGTTGTTCGACGGCAAGGACCTGGCGATCCTCAGCCCGCGCCAAGGGTTGCGTCGCCATGACCAGGCGCTGGGTGAAAGCCAGGAGTTACGCGTGGGCAGCGATGATCCGTTGATCCAGCGGGCGATCACCTACTATCAAGCTGCCAGCTACGGTTACACACAACAACTGCTCGGCTGGAAAGCCCCCAAGAACGCGGCACCGGCGCTCACCGCCGACTGATAAACCCACGAAGTGCGCGTCCCGCCCTTGCCTCCTCCCAGGCAAGGGCGTAACACTTGCGGCCTTGCTTCGGCGACGGCCCCTTTTTCATGTCCGACACCCTCCTGCTGATTGAAGACGACCGCCCACTGGCCGCGTTGACGGCCGAGTTCCTGCGCGCCGAAGGTTTTACCGTTGCGGTGGAGCACCGTGGCGATCATGCAGCCCAGCGCATTCTCGATGAACAGCCGGCGCTGTTGATCCTGGACGTGATGTTGCCGGGTATCGACGGCTTCACTCTGTGCCGACAGATCCGTGATCACTACCCCGGGCTGATCCTGATGATGACGGCATTGGATGAAAACGCCGAACAATTGACCGGCTTCGATGTGGGTGCGGACGACTATGTGGTCAAGCCCGTCGACCCGCTGCTGTTGCTGGCGCGTATCCGCTCACTGCTGCGCCGCCGTGCGCAAACGCCCCGCGCCACTTACCAATGGGGTAGTTTCCGATTGGACTTGAACAGCCATTTCGCTTGGCTCAAAGAAACCCCTTTGCAGTTTTCGGTGGCCGAGTTCGAATTGCTGGCGATTTTCGCCCGCCATTGCGGCGTGTTGCTGACCCGCGAAAAACTCCTCCAGAGCCTGCGGGGCCTGGAGTACGACGGGGTCAACCGCTCCATCGATATGCGCGTGTCGCGCCTGCGTAAAAAGCTGATGAACCTGGCTTGCCCAGTGACCATCCAGACCATCACGGCCCAAGGCTATCTCTTTGTCGAAATCCCACAGGACGGCCAAGATGCTGTCTAAAGTGCGCCCCTGGATGGCCGTCGTGGCGGGCACCGCTTGGGCGGCCTTGACGTGTTATCTGTTGTGGCTGTGCGCCAACGCTTCGGTGTTTGTCGGTGAAGACAGCTTTCTACGCTTGATGGCTGGGCCGGGCTACCTGGTGGCCGAGCAGCTCAAGGCCTTGCCGGCCGACCAACGCGAATCGCACATGGACACCTTGCGCGCACATTTCCAGTACCCGGTGGCACTGGTCGCGCTGGATGACGTCGAGCTGCCGCCGGAAGCCTTGGTGATGCTGGAACATCAACAGCCGGCGCTCAATAGCGACGAAGACATTACCTACTTCCCGCTGGACGATGACACCGTGATCCAGTTCGGCCCCATGTGGGGCACGGCTGAGGTCGATGACCTGCTGAAATTTCCGATTTACTGGATAACAGCAGGCGTCGCTGGCCTGCCGGTGTTACTGCTGCTCTGGCTCGGCTTACGCGCACACAGCCGGCGCGCCAGCGAACTGGGCAAGCTCAATGCCTGCCTCGGTACACTGGCGCACACGCCGAATGTGATGTTGCCCGCGATGGGCAAGGAATGGGCGCCGTTGCTGCAGACGCTGCAACAACATGCCCAGGCCATCAGCGCCATGGGCGAACGCCACCGCGAAGTCTCCCAAGCGGTGTCGCATGAACTGCGCACGCCCCTGGCACGCATGCGCTTTGCCCTGACCCTGCTGGGCAAAAGTGACGACCCGCCCACGCGCACCCGACTTCAGGAGCGCTTGCTCACCGACGTCGAAGAACTGGAAGCCTTGGTGCGGGCCAGCCTGGCTTTCGCACGAATGGCCGGTTCTGCATCAGACCTGCACTACGAGCCCATCCGCATTCGCGAGTGGCTGCATCAGGAATTTGCCTTGCTGGACGGACATCAGCGCCACCTGAGCCTGGAGACCGACCCACCGGAGCTGGAGCTGATCGGCGACCGTGCGCTGCTGCACCTGATCGTGCGTAACCTGCTGAGCAACGCCATCACCTATGCCCGCGACCAGGTGTGTGTCAGCGCGGCCTACCATGGCCAACACCACCTGATACTGCACGTCGACGATGACGGCCCTGGCGTCGTGGCGGAAAACCGTGAAAAAATCTTCGAGCCTTTCGTACGGCTGGCCATGGGCGGTGACGCCCCAGGCGGCTTCGGCCTTGGCCTGGCGCTGGCCAAACGGGCGACGCAGTGGCACCGCGGTGAACTCTCGGTGGCCCGCAGCCCGCGGGGTGGCGCACGCCTGAGCCTGGTCCTGCCGCTGCGCCCACCTCAGTAGCGCATAGCGTGTTACAGCCTGTGACAGCGAACAGTTCGTATCGCCCGTAACCTCGCCACCTGAATTCCAGGTTGGAGAGCCCGCCCATGCGTCCCCCGAAAAAGCACCTGCACCGGCTGATGGGGTCATTGTGCATTGCCGCCAGCTCATTGTTCGTCAGCGATGCCTGGGCTTTTGCCCAAGCGGCGCCTTACCACGCCGGCTCGATCAAGCCAAACCACCTGCCCCAGGCGGTCATGGATCAGCAACTGACCCGGTTCTACACGCAATGGAAGGCGCTTTATCTATCCGCCGAATGCGGCAACGGGCGCTATTTCATCAAGGTCAATGCCGACGGCAAGCCGGTGGGCGGCGGCACCGCCCCGCACACCATTACCGTATCCGAAGCCCACGGCTATGGCATGCTGCTCAGCGTGATGATGGCCGAGCAGGACCCGGACGCGCAGCAGATCTTTGACGGCATGGTGCGCTATTTCAAAGACCACCCAGCCAAATCCGATCCCGGGTTGATGGCCTGGAACCAGATCGAAGGCTGCGGCAACTCCACTGGCCGGTTCCGCGGCAACGCCAGCGCCACCGACGGTGACCTGGATATCGCCTACGCCCTGCTGCTGGCTGACCAGGCGTGGGGCAGCCAAGGTGCGATTGACTACCGCAGCCAAGCCAACCAAGTGCTGGCGGCGATCATGCACCATGAGGTACACCCGCGAACCCATCATCTGCTGCTCGGCGACTGGGCCGGCACCGATGGCGATTCCGAGCTTGAATACGCCACCCGCAGCTCGGATTTCATGCAGTCGCACCTCAACAGTTTTTTTGCGATGACCGGTGACAGGCGTTGGCTGGCTGTTCGTGACAAAACCTACTCGATCATCCACACCTTCACCGAGCGCTACAGCGCAGGCAGCGCGCTGCTGCCAGACTTCATCAGCCACCTCGACACCTCGATCACACCCGCCCGCGCCGACCTGCTGGAAGGCAAGCACGACGGCGATTACGCGTGGAATGCGGCCCGCTACCCGTGGCGGGTCGGCCTGGACTACCTGATGTACGGCGACGTGCGTGCGCTGGAGGCCCTGACTCCGTTCAACCACTGGGCGCGCACAATCACCGGCGATCAGCCCGCGGCGTTCAACAACGGTTACCGGGTCGATGGCAGCGTATTCGACGAAGACCAGGATGACCCGGTGTTTATTTCCGCCTTGGGGGTCAGCGCCATGATCAGCCCCGGCAACCAGCCATGGCTCAATAACATCTGGGACAACCTGCAACACCGTCCACTCAAGGCCCATGACTACTACGCCAATACCCTCAAGTTGCTGGGGATGGTGGTCATGTCCGGCCACTGGGAACGGCCCAGGCCTGCGCCCCCTGAAAGAACCGCGCACCTGCCTGTTCATCAGCCGCTCGACCAAGCTCTATCGCAACCCATGGCCCTCATGTCGAGTACCCGACTGACCTTGGCACGGGGGTTCACGTTCAAGAAACTGCTGAGGCGCCGCTCAATAGGCTGAGCGCTGGCGCTGCATAAAAAAACCCCGCCTGCATCACTGCAGGCGGGGTTTTTCAGGTGCCGGGTAAGGCTGGCTTACATCATGCCGCCCATGCCACCCATGCCGCCCATGTCTGGCATACCGCCGCCAGCTGCGCCTTCTTTCTTCGGTGCATCAGCGATAGCCGCTTCGGTAGTCAGGATCAGACCGCCGATGGAGGATGCCGCTTGCAGCGCGGAACGGGTTACCTTGGTTGGGTCCAGGATGCCCATTTCGATCATGTCGCCGTATTCGCCAGTAGCAGCGTTGTAACCGTAGTTACCTTTGCCGTTCTTGACTTCGTTGACCACAACGCTCGGCTCGTCGCCGGAGTTGGCAGCGATCTGACGCATCGGAGCTTCAACAGCGCGACGCAGAACAGCGATACCGACGTTCTGGTCAGCGTTGTCGCCGGTCAGGCCAGTCAGGGCTTCCAGAGCACGGATCAGCGCAACGCCACCGCCAGGTACCACGCCTTCTTCGACGGCTGCGCGGGTTGCGTGCAGGGCGTCTTCAACGCGGGCTTTCTTCTCTTTCATTTCAACTTCGGAACCAGCGCCAACCTTGATCACTGCAACGCCGCCGGACAGCTTGGCCAGACGCTCTTGCAGTTTTTCACGGTCGTAGTCCGAGGAAGTTTCAGCAACCTGGGCACGGATCTGAGCGATACGGGACTCGATGTCGCCGTCAACGCCAGCACCGTCAACGATGATGGTGTTTTCCTTGGAGATGGTCACGCGCTTGGCGCTACCCAGGTTTTCCAGGGTGGCGCTTTCCAGGCTCAGGCCGATCTCTTCGGAGATAACGGTACCGCCGGTCAGGACGGCGATGTCCTGCAGCATGGCCTTGCGACGGTCGCCGAAGCCCGGTGCCTTGACGGCTGCGACTTTGACGATGCCACGCATGTTGTTCACAACCAGCGTCGCCAGGGCTTCGCCTTCAACGTCTTCGGAAATGATCAGCAGTGGGCGGCCGGCTTTGGCAACGGCTTCCAGCACTGGCAGCATTTCGCGGATGTTGGAGATCTTCTTGTCGACCAGCAGGATCAGCGGGCTGTCCAGCTCGGCAACCATGGTGTCCGGCTTGTTGACGAAGTACGGGGACAGGTAGCCACGGTCGAACTGCATGCCTTCTACAACCGACAGTTCGTTTTCCAGGCCGGTGCCTTCTTCAACGGTGATCACGCCTTCTTTACCGACTTTTTCCATGGCTTCGGCAATGATGTCGCCGATGGAGCTGTCGGAGTTGGCGGAGATGGTACCTACCTGAGCGATAGCCTTGGAGTCCGCGCAAGGCTTGGACAGGTTCTTCAGCTCTTTGACGATGGCGATGGTCGCCTTGTCGATACCGCGCTTCAGGTCCATCGGGTTCATGCCGGCAGCGACGGCTTTCAGGCCTTCGTTGACGATCGACTGAGCCAGAACGGTGGCGGTGGTGGTGCCGTCGCCTGCGTCATCGTTGGCACGGGAGGCAACGTCTTTGACCAGCTGCGCGCCCATGTTTTCGAAACGGTCTTCCAGTTCGATTTCTTTGGCGACGGAAACGCCGTCCTTGGTGATGGTCGGAGCGCCGAAGCTCTTCTCGATGATCACGTTACGGCCTTTCGGGCCCAGGGTCGCTTTTACCGCGTCAGCCAGGACGTTGACACCGGTGAGCATTTTCTTGCGGGCGGAATCGCCGAATTTAACTTCTTTAGCAGCCATGATCGATATTCCTTAAATTCTTTGGAGTAACGGAAAAATGAGCGGGGAAATCAGCCTTCCAGTACGGCGAGAATCTCGTTCTCAGCCATTACCAGGAGGTCTTCGCCGTCAACTTTCACAGTGTTGCTACCGGAGTAAGGGCCGAAAACAACCTTGTCACCGACTTTAACGGCCAGCGCACGTACTTCACCGTTTTCCAGAGTCTTGCCTGGGCCCGCAGCGACGATCACACCGTGGTTGGCTTTTTCAGCAGCCGAACCTGGCAGAACGATACCGCCAGCGGTTTTCTTTTCTTCTTCGCTGCGACGGATTACGACGCGGTCGTGCAGAGGACGAAGCTTCATTGTCGATCTCTCCTAATTGTGTTTTTCATCGGCCGGTATCAATTCCGGCGGGTTAAATTCCGGCGGGGCCGGTCGCGGTTCGCAAAGCAAACCGCTGAAGTCTGTCTGGTGTCGCCACCAGAAACCTTGCGGTGACCGTTACATAAGGGCGCCTGGGCTTATTACAAGGGGCCATGAATGAAATTTTTTGTGTCTACGGTCGGGTAAAAGCAACACGGCACCCGAAGGTGCCGTGCCGATAAAGCGCTTATTTGGAGTCGCGGTGTTCGAACTCGCCTTCGATCACGTCACCTTCACGCCCCAGGGGCTGGCGCGGAGCCGGACCGCCACGGGGTTGCAGGTCATCGGCGAAGGCACGCTGGCGAATCGCAGCCTCTTCGGCGCGCTGGCGCATCTTGCCGGCCAGCAGCTTGCGGGTGAACGGCAGCAGCATGACCAGGCCGACCACGTCGCTGACAAAGCCCGGCAGGATCAACAGGCCACCGGCCAGGGCCATCATCAAGCCTTCTAGCATGGTCTGGGCCGGCAACTCGCCGCGATTCAGGCTTTCACGGGCACGCAGGGCCGTAGCCAGGCCCGCGACGCGCAGCACCAGGACGCCGAGCATCGAGCCGGCAATAATCAGCAACAACGCCGGGAAAAACCCGATTGCGCTGCTGACTTGAACGAATACGAACAGCTCCAGCACCGGGAACAGCAGAAAGAGCAATAAAAAAGGGCGCATCAAATGGTTCCTCAACGCAAGAATGCCTTGCTAGTCCACCTTAGATGACGTCGCCATTTCGTGAATTCAAGCGCCGGCCGCTGCTTTTTTCGGCCAGACCTCGGCGTGAGCCAATGAAACCAAGGCCTCGCGCACTTGTGTCGGAGTATTACAAGGCTCGGCAAACGGCAACCAATGCAACGTTTGGCCGATGCGCAGGTGCATGCCTTCACTGTCGATACCGACCAATTGCGCAGGCTCGGACGTCGGCAAACCGGCCAGGTCGACGTAATGGGCAATCGCTTTGGTGTGATCGCTGTTCATGTGCTCGATCATGCTGCGCTCAGCCTTGCCCGCGAAGGGGTTGGCCAGGGTCAACTGGTCGACCCAGTGAATCGCGCCAAAACCACCGATATAACGGTGGCGTACCGGCTTGAGTACCCAGAAATCAAAATCATGGGCCTTGTGGTAGTTGGCCGATTCGGGGAAGTAGCGGTAATAACGCTCGGCCGCCGCGTCGATCGCCGCCTGATCGTCCAGTTGCTCGGCTTCGGCCAGGTAGGTCAGGCGCCCGACGGCCTGCACGTCATCGGCCTCGCGCTCACCCACCAGCAGCGAGCATTTCGGGTCCTTGTGCAGGTTATGGGTGTGCTGGGCGATGCGGCTGATCAGGATCAGCGGGCGGCCCTGCTCGTCCAGGCAATAAGGCACGACCGAACCGAAAGGGAAGCCGGGCATGGCTTTGGACAGTGTGGAGAGAGCCCCACGGTATTCCTTGAGCAACAGCTCTCGGGCGTTCTTGGCAACGTGCGCGCTCAACGTATGACTCCTCGGGTATTCGGTCGCCCATGGCACATGGGAATGGATCTCAACACAAGGTAATCAATATCCGCGCAGGTTGCCAGCGCCGCCCCGGCAGCTTTTGCCGTGTGGGTTACCAGGCCACGCCAAAGCCCGCGGTGTAGCGCGTCTTGCTCAAGCTGCTTTCCGAATCGCCACTGATAATGTCGCGCTCGGCCTTGAGATTGAGCGAAGCCCACTCGGTGACTTTGTAGCGCAGGCCCATTTGCGCATCCACGGAGTATTCGGACGGCCCGGCCAGCGGCTTGCCCAATTCACCGCTGGTGAAGAACTCAACGGTCTTGCCCACCAGGTAGCGGTTGTAGTTCCACTTCATGGCCAGGGAGTAGAAGTTGTCCTTGCCGCCGTCGGCATATTCGTAATCGGTGCGGTTGACCAGGGAGCCGAGGGAGAATGCGCCCAGCTCATCATCCCAGAACTGGTAGCCGGGGCCGGTACCCACGGTGCGTTGCCGCGACAGGTCTTCCACCTTGTCGCGCTTGTAGGTCAGGCGGCCCTGCCAGAACCAATGTTCGGTGATGAAGCGGTCCAGGTCATATTCCAGGGCCCAGTTGTCGGTGGTGGTGACGTCGTCCTGGAACTCGCGGTTGTACTCACCCTTCCCGGTATGACGCCACTGGCCGTGACGGGCGGTGGTCTTGAAGTCAATGTCGTAATCGTTGGTGTCTTTGTCGGCCCGCTTGTAGTCCAGCGCCAGGTCGACATTGCCCTTCCACACCAAGTCCTCGATCACTGGCTTGGGCTTGATGATCTGCTGGATGCTCGCCAGGTCCACGGTCTTGGGCGCTTCACCGTTGGCCAGGACCACCTTTCCATCGTCTGCGGCCTTCAGCGACTTGGCTTTCTCACCGGTATAGGCGTCCTGCTTGACCAGCAACTCCTGGTCGCTCTCCAGGGTTTTCACCTGCTTCCAGTCCACCGGGATCGAGCCGGCGTAGTCTGTCTGGATCAGCAGTTTGCCGCCGTCAAAGACTTTGATCTTGCCGGTCAGCCGGTCGCCGTTCTTCAACCACACGGTGTCGGCGAGCAAAGGGGTGGAGGCGCTTAAAACAGCAAGGCACAGCAGGGTTCTGGACAACATAAGCAGATTCGGGGCTCGAGGTTGGCGAAAAAAGGGCGCTATCGTGTTAGATAGCTACGACTGACTCAAGGATTTATATTGAGTTCAATTCTCATCGCCATGTTTACAGACGTTTCTTACAAATACGCGAAGATCTCAACGGATATATCCACAGTGAATCCACCTGCCGATACGCCGCAAAACCCCGCCGAGATGCGCCGTACCGCGCTGTACCTGACGCTGGCGCAAGTCCCGCAAGGTTGTGTCGTGAGTTACGGCGAATTGGCGCGCCTGGCCGGCCTGGGTCGGGCGGCACGCTGGGTGGGGCGCACCCTCAGCCAACTGCCCGAAGACACTCGACTGCCCTGGCATCGCGTGCTGGGCGCCGGTGGTCGGATAAGTCTGCCGGTGGGCAGTGCTTCAGGTGACGAACAACGTGCGCGTTTACGCAGCGAAGGTGTCAGCATCCTGAACAATCGCGTTGATATTCAGCGTCATGGCTGGCGCCCGGTAGAGCACAGCGGTTAGAGTGCGCGCTTTGTTTCCGCAAATCTGAGGCAGATTCCAGCCCATGCCCCGTAAAACCTGGCGCGCCGCGCTCGCCGCCTATGCCAGCCCTTCGACGTTGGTGCTGTTGTTGCTCGGCTTCGCCGCCGGCTTGCCTTACATGTTGGTGTTCTCGACGCTTTCCGTATGGCTGCGCGAGGCCGGTGTGGCCCGCGAGACCATCGGTTATGCGAGCCTGATCGGCTTGGCCTATGCCTTTAAATGGGTCTGGTCACCGCTGCTCGACCAATGGCGCCTGCCGCTCCTCGGAAAACTGGGGCGACGCCGCTCATGGTTGGTGCTTGCCCAGTCGCTGGTGATCCTCGGATTGATCGGCATGGGGTTCTGCGACCCGCAAAAACACCTGTCCTGGTTGATCGCCATTGCGGTGATCGTGGCCTTCGCCTCGGCCACCCAGGACATCGCCGTAGATGCCTATCGCCTGGAAATCGCCGACGACAGCCGCCAGGCCGCCCTGGCCGCCAGCTACATGTCCGGCTATCGCATTGCAGCCTTGCTGGCCACGGCCGGCGCGCTGTTCTTTGCCGAAGGTTTCGGCTCTACCGGCTTCAACTATAAGCATTCGGCCTGGACCGGCACCTATGTCATGTTCGGCGTGCTGATGATCCCGGCACTCCTGACCACCTTGTTCATGCGCGAACCCGATGTGCCGCTGCGTACCCAACTGCAGGCCGGCCGCTACAGCTTCTCGCACCAACTGGTCTCGGTATTCGTCTTGATCGTGCTGCTGGTGTCGGTCCCGGCGATGTTCACCCAGCTGTACAACACCGATTTCGCCAGCGTGCTGTTCCACGGCGTCACCCTGTGGGAGCTGTTGATGGAAGATCGCGCCTTCCTGCGTGCCATCCTCTATATCCTGCTCACCACCCTGTGCCTGTCGACCATGGGCCGCCGCGGCCTGGCGCCGGTGCTGACACCGGTCAACGACTTTATCCTGCGCTACCGTTGGCAGGCGTTGCTGCTGCTCGGGCTGATCGCGACCTATCGCATGTCCGACACCGTGATGGGCGTGATGGCCAACGTGTTCTATATCGACCAGGGCTTTACCAAGGACCAGATTGCCGGGGTCAGCAAGATCTTCGGCCTGATCATGACCCTGCTCGGCGCCGGCATGGGCGGCCTGCTGATTGTGCGTTTCGGTATCTTGCCGATCCTGTTTATCGGCGGCGCGGCCTCGGCCGCGACCAACCTGCTGTTCGTGATGCTGGCCGATATGGGCCCGGACCTGCAGATGCTGATCTTCACCATTTCCCTGGATAACTTCAGCTCGGGCCTGGCCACTTCGGCGTTTGTCGCCTATCTGTCGAGCCTGACCAACCTCAAGTTCTCCGCCACCCAATATGCGCTGCTCAGTTCGATCATGCTGTTGCTGCCGCGCCTGATTGGCGGGTACTCCGGCGTGATGGTGGAGAAGTTCGGTTATCACAACTTCTTTATCATCACCTGCCTGCTGGGCGTACCGACGTTGTTCCTGATTGCGTTGCACTGGTTTCAGGAAAGTCGACGGGCGCGGTTGAGTCCTCCAGTAGAAGACTGACAAGCACTCCGTGGCGAGGGCGCTTGCCCCCGGTGGGGTGCGCAGCGCCGTCAAAAAAAAGCGGGCGACTGCTGCGCAGTCGAACGGGAGCAAGCTCCCTCACTACAGACAGCCCTTTATTCTGATACCTGTACGGCGGCGGCTCACGCCCGTACAATCCCAAGTCATTTCAAGTCCAAGCAACCGACAACGGCCTACCATGCGTACCAGTCAATATTTGCTCGCCACACAGAAAGAAACGCCTTCCGACGCGGTTGTGATCAGCCATCAGTTGATGCTGCGCGCCGGCATGATCCGCAAACTGGCCTCCGGCCTGTACACCTGGCTGCCCATGGGCTTGAAGGTGATGCGCAAGGTCGAAGCCATCGTTCGTGAAGAAATGAACGCCGCCGGGTCTCTGGAAGTGTTGATGCCGAGCACCCAACCGGCTGAGCTGTGGCAGGAATCCGGGCGCTGGGAAGAGTATGGCCCTGAGTTGCTGCGCTTCAAGGATCGCCATGGTCGCGACTTCTGCGCCGGCCCGACCCACGAAGAAGTGATCACCGACCTGATGCGCAACGAGCTGAGCAGCTACAAGCAGCTGCCGCTGAACCTGTATCAGATCCAGACCAAATTCCGTGACGAAATCCGCCCACGCTTCGGCTTGATGCGTGGCCGCGAATTCATCATGAAAGACGCCTATTCATTCCACGCCGACCAGGCGTCCCTGCAGGTCACCTACGACCGCATGCACACGGCCTATTGCAACGTGTTCACGCGCCTGGGCCTGAAGTTCCGCCCGGTTGAAGCCGACAACGGCTCCATCGGCGGTGCCGGCTCCCATGAGTTCCATGTGCTGGCCGAGTCCGGCGAAGACGATATCGTATTCAGCAACGGTTCGGACTACGCGGCAAACATCGAGAAAGCCGAAGCCGTGCCACGCGAAACCTCCCGCCCGGCACCGACTGAAGAACTGCGCCTGGTGGACACCCCGGACACCAAGACCATCGCGGCCCTGGTGGAAAAATTCAATCTGCCGATTGAAAAGACCATCAAGACCCTGATCGTGCGCGCCGAAGAAGAAGGCAAGCTGATTGCGCTGGTGATCCGTGGCGACCACGAACTCAACGAAATCAAGGCGGCCCAGCAACCTGGCGTCGCCAGCCCACTGGTCATGGCCACCGATGCCGAACTGCGCGACGCGATTGGCGCCGGCGCCGGCTCCCTCGGCCCGCTGAACCTGCCGCTGCCGATCATCATCGACCGCTCGGTCGAGCTGATGAGCGACTTCGGTATTGGCGCGAACATCGACGACAAGCACTACTTTGGCGTGAACTGGGAACGTGACCTGCCGGTTCCGACCGTGGCTGACCTGCGCAACGTTGTTGCCGGCGACCCAAGCCCGGACGGCAAGGGCACCCTGGAAATCAAGCGCGGCATCGAAGTCGGGCACATCTTCCAGCTGGGTAACAAGTACAGCAAGGCGATGAAGTGCGAAGTACTGGGCGAGAACGGTAAGCCGATCACCCTGGAAATGGGCTGCTACGGCATTGGCGTTTCGCGCGTGGTGGCCGCTGCCATCGAGCAGAACAACGACGACAAAGGCATCATCTGGAGTGACGCCCTTGCGCCGTTCCAGATCGCCCTGGTGCCGCTGCGTTATGAAACCGAGCAAGTACGCGAAGCCACCGACAAGCTGTACGCCGAACTGACGGCGGCCGGTTTTGAAGTGCTGCTGGATGACCGGGACAAGAAGACCAGCCCGGGCATCAAGTTCGCCGACATGGAGCTGATTGGCATCCCGCACCGGATCGTGGTCAGTGACCGCGGCCTGGCTGATGGCAATCTGGAATACAAGAGCCGGACCGAAGCCGAAGCCCAACCGTTGCCGGTGGCTGACGTGCTGTCTTTCCTTCAGGCGCGTATTCGTCGCTGAAAACCAGATCAAGAGAAGTCATGTTCAAGCGAAACACCAGAGCCCTGGGGGGCGCCGCCTTGTGCGGTGCCCTGCTGGTCAGCGGCTGTGCCAACCATATGTCACAGCGCAGTGAGCACGAGGAGCGGATCGAGCGCAAGTTGCTCGACCACAGCCTGCAGATCGATGTAGGCGAGCCCAAAGTGCTGGAACTGCCGCAACGCCGGGTTCGGATTCACGAGCAAAAGACCTTTGAGGTCACCGAATTCGAAGTGACCCGCCGTTACGATCGCTATACCCCCTACCAACCCTGGCGCAAGGTCTACGAGATGCCTTTGGGCGCGGTAGCCCTGGTGGCGGGCGCGGGAGCCAACGTGGCGAACATCTTCGCCCTCGGCAACCTGCCCACCAGCATGACCCGCGACTGGCTGAGCTACGGCGTGGACGGCATCAACCCGTTCATGAACGTGCAATCCCATGGCCGTGCGCAACAGAACCTGGCGGGTATCGATGAAGTCCAGCGCGACAAGCGCCTGGAGTATTCGAGCCTGCCCTGGAGCGAACGCCCGGTACAGGTCACCGCCGGCAAGCAAACCCATGAACTGACCACCGACCGCAACGGCGTCTTGCGCCTGAACCTGTTGGACAGTCCGTTTGCCGAGCAAGACCTGAACCGGATCAGCACGCTGAAAATCAGCGTCGAAGATGGCCAGGACGACGTGCACTCAGACTCCACCTTGGCGATCAGCAGCACTCTGCGCAGCAAGTTGCTCGAAGCCCATGGCCTGATTTACGACGACCTGGAAGACGACGAAGTCAACCAGTGGGTGCATCGCGTCAAGCGTCTGTCAGAGCTGGGCCTGGAAGAAGAAGCCAGTGAGCTGGAGCAAAGCCTGATCGAGCTGACCCGCAATGATCCTGAATTGCAGCAGGAATTCCTGCAGGCACTGACCAAGGATGCGGGGCGACTTGTCGCAGATCCTGGGACTCGCTGATATTCCTGGGCCAATGTAGATCCAAATGTGGGAGGGGGCTTGCTCCCGATAGCAGTGTGTCAGCTATGCATAAGCTAACTGATAGACCGCAATCGGGAGCAAGCCCCCTTCCACATGTTGCTCCCGGTGTTTACCAGGAGAACTCTAATTGCTCGTTGCCACCACTCAAGTCCAGTAAGCGCACACCTATACCGAGCAAGCGCACCGGTTTCCCACCCCGATTGAACGCCTGCGTCAGCAGCTGTTGATAACTCTCCAAATCCCGCCCTGCCCCCGCCTGCTCCAAGGTCGTCTGGGTAAAGTCATGAAATTTCACCTTAACGAACGGCTTGCCCGCACGGTAGCTGCTGTCGATGCGCGCCATGCGCCCGGCCAGGGTTTCCATCAGCTCAGGGAGTTTTGCCAGACAACTTGAGAGATCCGGCAGGTCCACATCGTAGGTATTTTCCACACTGATGGATTGCCGACGGCTGTCGTTGTGTACCACGCGGTCATCGATCCCACGCGCAAGGCTCCAAAGCCGCTCACCAAAACTGCCGAATTCGCGCACCAGCGCCAGCTTGTTCCACTCACGTAGTTGCAGGCAGTCCTCAATGCCCAGGCGCGCCAATTTGTCGGCCGTCACCTTGCCCACACCATGCAACTTGTTCACCCGCAACTGGGAAACAAAGTCTTCGACCTGGTCTGGGGTGATCACAAACAGACCGTTGGGCTTCTTCCAATCGCTGGCGATCTTCGCCAGAAACTTGTTCGGCGCTACGCCGGCCGACACCGTGATGTGCAATTGGTTGGAGACGCGGCGACGAATGTCCTGGGCTATACGTGTGGCGCTGCCGCCAAAATGCTGGCTATCGGAGACGTCCAGGTAGGCTTCGTCCAGCGACAGCGGTTCGATCAGGTCGGTGTAGTCACGAAAGATCGCCTGGATTTCCTTCGACGCTTCCTTATAGGCATCCATACGCGGCTTGACGATGGTCAGGTCGGGGCACAATTTCAGGGCGTGGCGTGATGACATAGCGGAACGCACCCCGTACGCCCGAGCTTCATAGTTACAAGTAGCGATCACGCCCCGGCGATCGGCGGAGCCACCCACGGCCAGGGGCTTTTGGGCCAGGCTCGGGTCGTCACGCATCTCAATGGCGGCGTAGAAGCAATCACAGTCGATGTGGATGATTTTGCGCTGCGTCATATAAACGGGGGTGTGGCCCAACGGGTGGTCAGTATCGCATTCGTTACTGTATATAGCACCAGTAGTTTGAAACTTCCGTTTGAGCGGTAGGAAATCGCCCAAAGGAATTTATTTTCTCAATCGAATCCAGCGCCCCAATAGAGCTGAAAGCCTCGGCCAGACTGGCCCCGCGCCCATCCATAGCTGACTTTTCAGAGCTAACCGATTGAACCACAAGCGCTTTTTTTAGAATCACGGGTTGACACGGTGACATTCCTCTGTAAAATGCCGACCCACAGACGCGGGATGGAGCAGTCTGGTAGCTCGTCGGGCTCATAACCCGAAGGTCGTCGGTTCAAATCCGGCTCCCGCAACCAAACATCAAAAAAGGCTACTCGAAAGAGTGGCCTTTTTTGTGCGTGCTGATTTTTCCTTGTTAAGCCACTACGTGCTGCGGCATAACTCTGTAGTAGTGAGCGGGCTTGCCCCGCACTGGGTGGCGCAGCCGCCCCAACAAGGACGCCGCGCGATTTCAAAAAGACCGAGGTGGCTGGATCTAGGGCGGCTGCGCCACCCAGCGCGGGGCAAGCCCGCTCACTACAAAGCGTTTTCAATCGCGGACTTAGGCCAGCCCGAGCGGCTGATTCACACTTATTTGACTCATTAGCCCATTAACGGTTGACACCTCGTCGCTGGACTGTAGAATGCCGCCCACAGACGCGGGATGGAGCAGCCTGGTAGCTCGTCGGGCTCATAACCCGAAGGTCGTCGGTTCAAATCCGGCTCCCGCAACCAAATATCAAGAAAGGCCACTCGAAAGAGTGGCCTTTTTTGTATCCTGTGAAAAAGTTCTTCTGAAACAATGGCATGGCATCTTTCATGAAACCGTACACGGTTTGCAGAGTCCATGTCATTGCAAGCTATGCTCAGTACTCAAGCAAGACCCTCTACGACCAATGGCCGCAGTCGCCGCTCCCGGCGATACGCGTTAATATTTGTAATTATTTTGTCCATAGGGATTGGTAACTTGGCTCGATACCTCCATCCTGTCGCGCACGATCCACGAGGTGATTGATGCGCGCCAACTCGTCTGAACCACAAGACACCGTCACAGCAGAACAACCGATCCCACCCACCCGCTTGCGCTGGATAGATCTGTTGAGCAAGTACCGCCAACCCATCGGGCTGGCCGTCACCCTGTTGCTGTTCGCAATCGCCCTGATCGCCTGCCGACACCTGTTGCTGGAACTGGACCTGTACGCCCTCCACGACTCGATCCTGGAAGTGCCCAAGCCGGCGCTGCTGGGTGCGTTTGCCGCAGCGGTCGCCGGCTTTATCATTCTATTGGGCTATGAATTTTCCGGCGCACGCTATGCCGGCGTGACACTGCCCGCCAAAACCCTGGCCATGGGCGGCTTCACCGCCTTTGCCATCGGCAATGCCATTGGCCTGTCGATGCTCTCGGGTGGTTCGGTGCGCTATCGTTTATATGCCCGCCACGGTATCGGGGCCACTGAAGTCGCCCACATGACCGTGTTCGCCAGCCTGGCCCTGGGCACCGCCCTGCCACCGCTGGCCGCATTGGCCACGCTGAGCAACCTGCCGGCGGCGTCCACCTACCTGCATTTGCCGCAAAGCTTGCTGGGCGGTATTGCCGGCGCGGTGCTGGTGCTGTCGGCGGTGCTGTGCATCGGCATTTATCGCCGCCGCCTGCCCGAACAGCCTTACCCGGACAATCTGCTGGTCAAGGCCGGGCGTCGTACCTTGCGCCTGCCAGGCCGTCGCCTGACCTTCCTGCAATTGATTATTACCGCATTGGACGTCGCCGCTGCCGCGACCGTCCTTTATATGCTGTTGCCGGAAGCCCCGCCGTTTGGCCCGTTCCTGCTGGTGTACCTGCTGGCCCTGGCCGCAGGCGTGCTCAGCCATGTACCGGGCGGTGTCGGCGTGTTCGAAGCTATTCTGCTGGCCGCGTTCGCCGACAAACTCGGCGCGGCACCGCTGGCGGCAGCCTTGCTCTTGTACCGCATGATCTACGTGGTACTGCCGCTGTTGATCGCCTGTATCTTCCTGCTGGTCAACGAAGCCCAACGCCTGTTCCAGACCCAGCAGAGCCTGCGGGTGGCATCCGGTCTCGCGGCGCCCGTACTGGCCGTACTGGTTTTTTTGTCCGGCGTGGTCCTGCTGTTTTCCGGCGCAACCCCGGAAATCGACTCACGCCTGGAAAACATCGGTTTCCTGATTCCCCACCGCCTGATTGACGCCTCGCACTTTGGTGCCAGCCTGATCGGCGTACTGTGCCTGCTGCTCGCCCAGGGCTTGCGTCGACGCTTGTCCGCCGCCTGGATGCTGACCATGGTGCTGCTGTTGACCGGCGCCCTGCTCTCCCTGCTCAAAGGCTTCGACTGGGAAGAAGCCAGCCTGATGATCATGACCGCCGTGCTGCTGGCGATCTTCCGTCGTTCGTTCTACCGCGCCAGCCGCTTGACCGAACTGCCGTTCTCGCCGTTGTACCTGGTGGCCAGCGTGTGCGTACTGGGGGCCTCGATCTGGCTGCTGCTGTTCGCCTATCAAGACGTGCCTTACAGCCACCAGCTGTGGTGGCAATTCACCCTGGACGCCAACGCCCCACGCGGCCTGCGCTCGCTGCTGGGCGCGGCGGTGCTGCTGGTGATCGTCTCACTGACCTGGTTGCTGCGTACCGCACGCCCGATCATTCACTTGCCGACACCGGATGAATTGGAACGCGCCACCAGGATCCTGATGGCCTCCTCCCAGCCCGACGGCGGCCTGGCGCTGACCGGCGACAAGGCGTTGCTGTTCCACCCCAACGACGAAGCCTTCCTGATGTACGCCCGTCGCGGACGCAGCCTGGTGGCCTTGTATGATCCGATCGGGCCGACCCAGCCGCGCGCCGAAATGATCTGGCAGTTCCGCGACCTGTGCGACATCCATCATGCCCGCCCGGTGTTCTATCAGGTACGTGCCGAGAACCTGCCGTACTACATGGATATCGGCCTCACCGCGATCAAGCTGGGCGAAGAGGCCCGCGTCGACCTGAAACGCTTTGACCTGGAAGCCAAGGGCAAAGAGATGAAGGACCTGCGCTACACCTGGAACCGTGGCACCCGGGACGGTCTGTCCCTGGAGATCTTCGATCAGGGCCAGGCCCCGATGGATGAACTCAAAGTCATCTCCGATGCCTGGCTGACCGGCAAGAACGTACGGGAAAAAGGCTTCTCCCTGGGACGCTTCAGCGACGACTACCTCAAGCACTTCAGAATTGCGATCGTCCGCTTCGAAGGGCGCCCGGTGGCCTTCGCCAACCTGCTCGAGACTTACAACCACGACCTGGCCAGCCTCGACCTGATGCGCGCCCACCCCGACGCGCCCAAGCTGACCATGGAATTCATGATGGTTGGCCTGATTCAACACTATAAGAACCATGACTACGCCCGCTTCAGCCTCGGCATGGTGCCCTTGTCAGGCTTGCAGCCACGCCGCGGTGCCCCGCTGACCCAGCGTCTGGGTTCGATGGTGTTCCGTCGTGGCGAGCAACTGTATAACTTCCAAGGTTTGCGCCGCTTCAAAGACAAGTTCCAGCCCGACTGGGAACCCCGTTACATGGCCGTGCCCGCAGGACTTGATCCGCTGGTGGCACTGGCCGATACCGCCGCCCTGATTGCAGGCGGCTTGACTGGATTGGTGAAACGCTGATGATTCGACGCTCCTGGCGGTATGTATTGGCCATCGTAGTGCTGCTCGTCCTGATTGCAGGCGGTGGCTATTGGTACTGGAACCGCCCTGCCCCGCAACCGATCCTGGAACAATTGCCTCAGGCCGATGGTTCGGTGATGACCCGCGTAACCCCCAACGGCACACCGAAAGCCCGCGTGGCGGTAGCCGTGCTGGCCGATGAAGTCCTGAGCGACAGCCAGCTGATTGCCCTGAGCCAGGGCGGCAAGGCACAAATCGTTCAGGTCATCCTGCCAAAGGGTGACTGCACGTTGCAGGAACAAGCGCTGCAAAGCGCTCTGGGCCAGCTTAAAGGCCCGGCGACCCTGGTCAGCGGTATCGGCCCGGGTGCGGCACTGGCATGGCGCTGGCTCGCCACACAGAACGATGACAAGGCCAACGCTATCTCCGTCGGTTTCGCTTTAGTGCAGGAAGGTTGCAAGGACCCGCTGCCGAAAACCGCCGCCCATGGCAACTGGCTGGTGGCCTGGAACGACAACCCCGACGACGAGAGCGCCAGTTTCGTACGTGATACCCCGCGCGCGACCACCAGCATCAGCGACTACGACATTCACTACCCACAAGTGCTGAACAACGAACTGCGCAAGCAACTGGTGGGTTCGGACAACGGCGGCCTGGCGATTCCCGTGGTTGAAGTGCCGGCCGGCCAAGCCAAGGACACCGTCACCCTGTTCCTCTCCGGTGATGGCGGCTGGCGCGACCTGGACCGCGACGTAGCCGGTGAAATGGCCAAGATCGGCTACCCGGTCGTCGGTATCGACACCCTGCGCTACTACTGGCAGCACAAGACCCCTGAGCAAAGCGCCAAGGACCTCACCGAACTGATGCAACACTACCGGCAGAAGTGGGGCACCAAGCGCTTCGTACTGACCGGCTACTCGTTCGGCGCCGATGTGCTGCCTGCCATCTACAACCGCATGCCGGAAAACGAACAGCAACGGGTTGACGCGATCATCCTGCTGGCCTTCGCACGTACCGGCAGCTTTGAAATCGAAGTGGAAGGCTGGCTGGGCAACGCGGGCAAAGAAGCCGCTACCGGCCCGGAAATGGCCAAGCTGCCGGCTGACAAAGTGGTGTGCATCTACGGCGCCGAAGAAGTCGACGAGAGCGGCTGCACCGACAAGACTGCCGTGGGCGAAGCCGTGAAGCTGCCAGGCGGGCATCACTTCGATGAGAACTACCCGGCACTGGCCAAGCGCCTGGTGGATATCATCGTGAAGCACCAGGCCAAGGACAAAACCGAGTAATTCCTTTACACCCAACAAACTGTGGGAGGGGGCTTGCTCCCGATAGCGGCAAGTCAGTCACATCATCGTTGACTGACACACCGTAATCGGGAGCAAGCCCCCTCCCACTGTTGTTTTGGGGGTGTTGCTCAGATCTAGCGCGGTTCTATGTGCGCAATCATCAACTGCACTGTTTCATTGCCTCGAAACTCGTTCACATCCAGCTTGTAGGCCAACTCAACCCAACGCACGCTCGGGTTCGGCCAGACCTCTCGGTCCACACCAAACGCAATGCCATCAAGCTTCACCGACCCGCATTCGCTCTTGAGCACTACTTTCAGGTGCCGCTCACCGACCACGCGCTGCTCCACCAACTGGAACACCCCGTGAAACAACGGCTCCGGGAAGTGTTGCCCCCAAGGCCCGGCATGTCGCAGTGCGCGTGCCAGCTCCAGATGAAATTCTTCCACCGCCAGCGTGCCGTCAGACAGCAGGCGCCCCGTAAGGTCTTCCTCACGCAGTTGCCGACGTACTTCAGCATCAAACGCTTGGGCAAACAGTGGGAAATTCGCCTCGGGCAACGTCAGGCCAGCCGCCATCGCGTGGCCGCCGTATTTGGTGATCAGGTTGGGATGCTGGCTCGCCACGACGGCCAGGGCATCACGGATATGAAAACCCTGTACGGAGCGCCCAGAGCCCTTGAGCAGCCCATCACCGGCATCGGCAAAAGCGATGGTCGGGCGGAAATAGCGTTCTTTCATGCGTGACGCCAGAATGCCGATGACACCCTGGTGCCACTCCGGGTCGAACAGACACAAGCCATAAGGCATCGACTCCACCGGCAAGTCCTTGAGCTGAGCCAGCGCCTCGCGCTGCATGCCTTGCTCAATGGATTTGCGGTCCTGGTTCATGCCATCAAGTTGCGCAGCCATTTCCCGTGCCGCGGCAAAGTCGCTCGTGAGCAGGCACTCAATGCCCAGGCTCATGTCATCCAGGCGCCCGGCAGCGTTGAGCCGTGGCCCCAGGATAAAACCGAGGTCGGTGGACGTAATGCGCGCGTGATCACGCTTGGCGACTTCGAGGATCGCCTTGATCCCCGGCCGGGCGCGACCGGCACGGATGCGCTCCAGACCCTGATGCACCAGGATGCGATTATTGGCATCCAACGGCACCACGTCGGCGACACTGCCCAAGGCCACGAGGTCGAGCAATTCACCGATATTCGGTTGCGGCTGGCTGTCGTACCAGCCCAGGCTGCGCAAACGGGCGCGCAGGGCCATCAATACGTAAAAGATCACCCCTACGCCGGCCAGCGCCTTGCTGGGAAACTCGCAGCCCGGCTGGTTCGGGTTGACGATGGCATCCGCCGCCGGCAACTCATCCCCGGGCAAGTGGTGGTCAGTGACCAGCACCTTCAAACCCGCCGCCTTCGCCGCCGCCACACCTTCGACGCTGGAAATGCCGTTGTCCACGGTAATCAGCAACTGCGGCTGACGCTGCAGCGCCACTTGGACAATTTCCGGGGTCAAACCGTACCCATACTCGAATCGGTTCGGCACCAGGTAATCCACATGGGCCGCCCCCAGCAGACGCAGGCCCAGGGTGCCCACGGTGCTGGCCGTGGCGCCGTCGGCATCGAAGTCACCGACGATCAGGATGCGCTGGCGCTGCTCCAGGGCCGTCACCAACAGGTCTACCGCCGCGTCGATGCCCTTGAGCTGCTGGTAGGGAATCAACCGCGCCAGGCTCTTGTCCAGCTCGGCTTGCGACTGCACCCCGCGTGCGGCGTACAAACGGGTCAACAACGGTGGCAAGTCACCGAGAAACGGCAGGACAGCAGGCAACGGGCGAGGATCGATACGCATGGGACGCTTGGGAAATCTCTTTGGGTAAATGAGGAACTGGCTGGCTTGTTTTCAACCGCGCTCGCCGGCCAGCCATTGCAATTGCACTTCGTGCTGCCCACGGTCGTCGGTGACGAACATCGTGCCTTCGCTGATCATCACATCCCACTTGATAACGCGGGGCATGTCCTTGGCCAGGGTCTCGAGGACGTCCTGCGGCACGGCCGCGATATTTACGTTCTTCAGGTTGTTCGCCACCGGGACCACCTTGCCCTCCCACACACGCAGGCTGCCATAGGCCAAAAGGCTGGTGCGCTCGGTACGGCGTGAACACCAGGTCAGGCGGTCGGCGTCAGGTTGGCCGACTTCTATCCAGTGCAGAACACGGTCATCCAGACTTTTTTCCCACAGGGCCGGCTCGTCTACATCTGACAGACCGCGGCCAAACGTCAACTGCTCGTTGTACCAGAGGGCATAGGCCAGCAGGCGTACAGTCATGCGTTCTTCGGTTTCCGAAGGGTGGCGGGCAATGGTCTGCTTGACGTTTTCGTACACCGAACGGTCAAGGTCGGTGAGGTTGAGTTCGAATTTGTAGGTCGTGGACGGCTGGGCCATGAACGGGCTTCTAGTAGACTGGGAAAGGTTGCCAGTCTACCCGATGCGAGGGCCATTCAACGAATACTGCGCTGCATCATCCTTATCCGTGCGCCGCTCGCCTATGTTAAAAGGCATCACACCACCGTCCTGAGCAGACAAGGAACCTCATGTCGTTTAATGCCAAACCACTCGCCGGCCTGAAAGTCATCGAATTGGGCACCCTGATCGCCGGCCCGTTTGCGTCGCGTATCTGCGCCGAATTTGGCGCAGAGGTCATCAAGGTCGAATCTCCGGACGGCGGCGACCCGCTGCGCAAATGGCGCAAGCTGTATGAAGGCACCTCGTTGTGGTGGTTTGTGCAGGCGCGCAACAAGCAGTCACTGACGCTGAACCTCAAGCATCCGGACGGCCTGGCGATCCTCAAGCAGCTGTTGGCGGACGCCGACATCCTGATCGAAAACTTCCGCCCCGGCGTCCTGGAGAAACTCGGCCTCAATTGGGAAACCCTGCATGCACTGAACCCAAAACTGGTGATGGTGCGTCTGTCCGGCTTCGGCCAGACAGGGCCGATGAAGGACCAGCCGGGGTTCGGCGCGGTGGGTGAGTCCATGGGCGGCTTGCGCTACATCACCGGCTTCGAAGATCGTCCGCCGGTGCGTACCGGGATTTCTATCGGTGATTCGATTGCCGCGTTGTGGGCGGTCATCGGCGCGTTGATGGCGTTGCGTCATCGGGAGGTCAACGGTGGCCTGGGGCAGGTGGTGGACGTGGCGTTGTATGAAGCCATTTTCGCGATGATGGAAAGCATGATTCCGGAGTTCGACGTGTTCGGGTTCATCCGCGAGCGCACCGGCAACATCATGCCGGGCATCACACCCTCCTCGATCCATACCAGTGCCGATGGCAAGCACGTGCAGATCGGCGCCAATGGCGATGCGATCTTTAAACGCTTCATGGTCGCCATTGGCCGTGAGGACTTGGCCAACGATCCGCAACTGGCCGGCAACGATGGGCGCGACAGCCGTCGTGATGAGCTCTACGGCGTGATTGATCGCTGGGTCAATTCGCTGCCGCTGGCTCAAGTGATAGAGGTCCTGAACCAAGCCGAGGTGCCCGCCAGTCGCATCTACAGCGCTGAAGACATGCTGGGCGACCCACAATTTCTGGCCCGCGAGATGTTCCTCAAGGCACAGCTGCCGGACGGCAAGGACTTCAAGATGCCGGGGATCGTGCCCAAGCTCTCGGACACACCGGGCAGTTGTGAATGGGTCGGGCCGCAGTTGGGCGAACACAACAACACGGTTCTCAATGAGCTGGGCTACGACGCCGCCGCCATTACCCGTCTGCGTGAGGATGGCGCGATCTGATGACTCGCCGCGCCCTGCGCAGGTTCATGCACGCGTGCCTGGCCAGCGTGATAACCCTCAGTTGGCCCCTATCGGCCAGCGCCGAAGACACACTGACTTGGCTGCTGCGCGACCTGCCACCACTGACTATCTTCGAAGGACCGCAAAAAGATCATGGGGCACTGGACCACCTGATACCGATGCTTGAAGCGCAGCTGCCGGAATATCACCATCAGGTGCTGCACGTGAATCGTGCCCGCGGCATGCAGATGCTGCGCAACCCATCATTGACCTGCGACCCCTCAGTGCTGTGGACCCAGGAGCGAGCAGCGTACGTGGCCTTTTCCGAACAGGCATTCGTGGTACTCAGCAATGGGGTGATGATCCGTCGCAGCCAGCGGGAAGCGATGGCACCGTTTATCGTCGATGGGAAGTTTGACCTGCAGGCATTCCTGCAAACCCCCGACGCCCGCCTTGGGGCCATCGCTGAGCGCAGCTACGGACCGGCGATCGATGAGCGTCTCAAGCAGACCGATTCGCACAAGCTCGCCCTGCATTACGGTAATGACGCCCTGGGCAGCCTGCTGCAAATGCAACGCCTGGGTCGGTTGGAAGCCGTGCTTGGTTACTGGACGGAAATCCGCTACCAGGCCACACGACAGGGCATAGCCCCTGATGACCTGATGTTCCTTGCGATAAAAGGCGCTGCGCCTTACCAACGCATCTACATCGGGTGTTCGGACACCGTCGAGGGGCGCCGGGCCATCGCGCGGATCAATCAGGCACTGGAAGGCCTGCCACAGGCCGATGTGCAGAACGCTTATGCGCTATGGCTCGACCCGCACATGCGCGAGCGGTATTTGAAGGACAACCCGCACTTTTTCCAGGTTTCGCCGCTGCCCTGACAAATTTCAGGCAAAAAGAAACCCCGAGCAGTGGGGAGACAACTCGGGGTTAAACGTGGCCTACAAAGACCAGTACAGCAAGCCACAAACACCGGAGCACAATGTTTGCTCTTGCTGTTAAAAAATCTGACCGAGCTTGCTGTGGGAAGTTTCCACAGATGAACAATTCTTCATGCGCAGGCGGTGCTGCGGGTCTGGGCGGCGTTGCGCAAAGCCGCGATCACCGACGGCTCCAGGCGCCCCTCAGCAATCTTCAGGTCACGCAGCAGGCAATCCACCACGTCCACCAGGACGCGCTTATCGGTCAATTGTGCGCGATCGACTTCACGCTCCACCACGATGGCGCCGGCAGGGTTCTTCACAGTGACCAGGCACTCGTCCTGCACACCCGCGGTGGTCAACGTAACCTGATAAGGGCTCAGTGCTTCTTCGAGCAATAGGCTGATACTTTCCATCTCGATCACCACTCAATAGTTCGGGAACAATCGTTTCAACGGGAGCTGCATCTATCCTAAGTGACTGGTTGTGACGTAGGAAAGTTCGCTTTTTCGTCTTTATGGGGCCGTTAGGGTGTGACTTGGACCAGCATGCGCTTGCAACATGACAACGAAAAAACGGTCGCACCTAAGTGCTTACGCACGGGGGACTGTTTTTCGGGGTGTCCGAGGACGCCAGAAACAAAAAACGCCGCTGACCCAGGGAAGGGAAAGCGGCGTTTTTGCCTACGTGGTTTGCCTTACAGCGGCTTACCGCGGTTGCCATGCTGGCTGACAAACGCCTGCACAGCCTTCAGGTCATTGGCCAACACCGTGCAACGCTCTTCACGCTCGAACAGGTCAGTCAGGTGCGCCGGCAGTTCCAGCGCCTTGCCCACCCCGGCCTTCTCCACCGCTTCCGGGAATTTTACCGGGTGAGCAGTGCCGAGGATCACCATCGGGATATCCAGACTGCGACGGCATTCACGGGCGGCCTTCACGCCGATGGCAGTATGCGGGTCAAGCAGTTCGCCAGTCTGGGCATAGACTTCAGCGATGGTTTCGCAGGTCTGCGCATCGTCCACGGCCAGGGAGTCAAACAGTTTGCGGGTCTCGGTCCAGCGCTCTTGCTCAACGCTGAAACCACCACCGCTTTTGAAGTTGTCCATCAAGCCCGCAATGGCTGCGCCGTTGCGCCCGTGCATGTCGAACAGCAGGCGTTCGAAGTTCGACGACACCATGATGTCCATGGAAGGCGACAAGGTGGCGTGCAGGGTTTCCTTGACGTACTGGTTGCCGCTCATGAAGCGGTGCAGGATGTCGTTGCGATTGGTGGCGACGATCAACTGGTTGATCGGCAAGCCCATATTGCGCGCCAGGTAACCGGCGAAGATGTCGCCGAAGTTGCCGGTTGGCACTGAGAACGACACCGAACGCGCCGGCCCGCCCAACTGCAGCGAGGCGTGGAAGTAGTAGACGATCTGGGCCATGATGCGCGCCCAGTTGATCGAGTTCACTGCCACCAAGCGGGTGCCTTTCAGGAAGCTCTGGTCGGCGAAGCTGTTCTTGACCATTTCCTGGCAGTCATCGAAATTGCCTTCGATGGCGATGTTATGGATGTTGTCACCCAAAATACTGGTCATCTGGCGACGCTGCACCTCCGACACGCGCTTGTGCGGGTGCAGGATGAAGATGTCGACGTTTTCGCAGTGCTTGCATCCCTCGATAGCCGCCGAGCCGGTATCACCGGAGGTCGCGCCGATAATCACCACACGCTCGCCGCGCTTCTCCAGCACGTAGTCGAGCAGGCGACCCAGCAATTGCAAGGCGAAGTCCTTGAACGCCAAGGTCGGGCCGTGGAACAGCTCGAGTACCCACTCGTTGCCGTTCAGTTGACGCAATGGCGCGATGGCGTTGTGGGAAAACACACCGTACGTCTCTTCCAGGATCTTCTTGAAATCCGCGTCCGGAATGCTGCCGGTAACGAACGGGCGCATCACCCGGAACGCCAGTTCGTGGTACGGCAGGCCGGCCCACGAAGCGATTTCTTCCTGGGTGAAACGTGGCAGGTTTTCCGGCACGTACAGGCCGCCGTCAGTGGCAAGGCCCGCCAGCAAAACGTCTTCGAAATTCAGGGCCGGTGCCTGGCCGCGGGTGCTGATATAACGCATGACTGGCTCCTCTAAAACATTCTCGAACAGAGGCCGCCGCACACACGGGGCCTCTGGATCAAATCGGTTAGCTCAAGTGTTCGACACGAATGCGTACCACCGGGCCGACCACGCCCTGCAGGGCTTCCAGCGCGGTGATGGCGTCGTTGATATGCTGCTCGAGCACGCGATGGGTCAGCAGGATCATCGGCACCTGGCCGTTCTGTTCCTCGACTTCCTTCTGCATGATCGACTCGATGTTGATACCGCGCTCCGACAGGATGCTTGCCACCTGGGCCAATACGCCCGGGTGATCCTTGGCCTGGATGCGCAGGTAGTAGGCACTTTCGCAGGCCTCGATCGGCAGGATCGGGTGGGCCGACAGCGAATCCGGCTGGAAGGCCAGGTGCGGGACACGGTTTTCCGGGTCGCTGGTCATGGCGCGAACCACGTCCACCAGGTCGGCGATCACCGACGAAGCGGTCGGCTCCATGCCGGCGCCAGCGCCGTAGAACAGGGTCGAGCCCGCCGCGTCACCGTTGACCATCACCGCGTTCATCACGCCATTGACGTTGGCGATCAGGCGATCGGCCGGGATCAGGGTCGGGTGTACACGCAACTCGATACCGGCCGCAGTGCTGCGCGCCACGCCCAGGTGCTTGATGCGGTAGCCCAGGGCTTCGGCGTAGTTCACGTCGGCGGTGGTCAGCTTGGTGATCCCCTCGGTGTAGGCTTTGTCGAACTGCAGCGGGATACCAAAGGCGATGGACGCCAGGATGGTCAGCTTGTGGGCGGCGTCGATGCCTTCGACGTCGAACGTCGGGTCGGCTTCGGCATAACCCAGTGCCTGGGCTTCGGCCAGCACGTCTTCGAAGGTACGGCCCTTCTCGCGCATTTCGGTGAGGATGAAGTTGCCGGTGCCGTTGATGATGCCGGCCACCCAGTTGATACGGTTGGCGGAAAGGCCCTCACGGATCGCCTTGATCACCGGGATGCCGCCCGCCACGGCGGCTTCGAACGCAACGATCACGCCCTTCTCGCGGGCTTTGGCGAAGATTTCGTTGCCGTGTACGGCGATCAGCGCCTTGTTGGCGGTGACCACGTGCTTGCCATTCTCGATGGCCTTGAGCACCAGCTCACGCGCCACGGTGTAGCCGCCGACCAGTTCGATGACGATATCGATTTCAGGGTTGGTGGCCACTTCGAAGACATCGTTGGTAATCGCGATACCGGTCGTTTGGAACTGAGGCTTTGGCGAACGCGTGGCAATTTGCGCCACTTCAATCCCACGCCCTGCGCGGCGGGAAATTTCTTCGGCGTTACGCTGAAGTACGTTGAAGGTACCGCCACCGACGGTCCCTAACCCACAGATGCCTACTTTGACCGGTTTCACTGAAGAACTCCCCATGAAACGGCCGACGCTAGGTCGGCCGTGGAAAACAGCCGCACGACTGCGGCTTTCAATTGATGGCCCGTCGATCTGTCGGCGGGCCATGGTCGTCAAAGGTTCGACGACGCTGATTTACTTGGCGCTCAGAGCCAGTTTGGCAACTTGTGGTGCCGGCTGGTAGCCCGGAATTACCTGACCGTCAGCCAAAACGATGGCCGGTGTACCGTTCACGCCGATTGACTGGCCCAGTGCGAACTGCTTGGAAACCGGATTGGCACATTTGGCCGCCTTGATTTCCTTGCCATCGACCATCTTGTCCATGGCCGCCTTCTTGTCGGTCGAGCACCACACCGCCTGCAATTGCTCGTCACCCGGCGAGCCCAGGCCCTGGCGCGGGAACGCGACGTAGCGGACTTCCACGCCGAGCTTGTTCAGCGCAGGCACTTCGGCATGCAGCTTGTGGCAGTACGGGCAGGTGGTGTCGGTGAATACGGTGATGTGGGTCTTGGTCTCGCCAATGGCCGGGTAGACCACGGTTTCAGCCACCGGGATACCGTTGATCAGCTTGGACACACCCAGGCGCTCGGCTTTTTCGGTCAGGTTGACCGGCTTGCCGTCCTTGAGCTGGAACAGGTAGCCCTGGACGATGTACTGGCCATCGGCACTGGCATACAGCACACGGCTGCCCTTGAGCTTGACTTCATACAGGCCGGTCATGGGGCTGGCGCTGATGCTTTCGATCGGGGTGTCGAGTTGCAGGTTGGCCAGGCTTTTGCGGATGGTCTGCTCGGCGGCGTCATCGGCGAATGCGAAGGTGGAAACCAACGCAATGGCTGCGGCGGCAATAATCTGGGTCAAGCGCATGGGAACTCCTGAAGGCAGATGCAGGGACGGGTGCGGAGCACCGCTTGAAGACACCGGGCTATAAACACAGGCGCCGTCCCCCTTACTAACCGGCAAAGCCTACCACAGTTGGGCCGCAGGGCAGCCCGTAGCCGGATAAATTGGCGGTTTTCAGCCACGCGGGTGATGTTTGGCATGCATGTCCTGCAAACGCGCACGCGCGACGTGGGTGTAGATCTGGGTTGTGGATAAGTCGCTGTGGCCCAGCAACATTTGCACGACCCGCAAATCCGCCCCATGGTTGAGCAAATGGGTGGCAAAGGCGTGACGCAATGTATGGGGTGACAACGCTTTGCCAATCCCGGCCACTTTGGCCTGGTACTTGATGCGGTGCCAGAAGGTCTGGCGGGTCATCTGCTCGCCGCGCAGGCTGGGAAACAGTACATCACTGGGCCGCCCACCGAGCAATTCGCTGCGGGCATCGCGCATATAGCGCTCGACCCACACGATCGCTTCCTCGCCCATCGGCACCAAGCGCTCCTTGCTCCCCTTGCCCATCACCCGCAATACCCCCTGGCGCAGATTGACCTGCTCCAGAGTCAGGCTGATCAGTTCAGTCACCCGCAGGCCGCAGGCATACAGCACTTCGAGCATGGCGCGATCACGCTGGCCGATGGCCTCGCTGAGGTCGGGCGCGGCGAGCAAGGCATCCACATCGGCTTCCGACAAGGATTTGGGAAGAGGCCTACCGAGTTGCGGCATGTCGACCTGCAGGGTCGGGTCGACAGCGATCAGCTTTTCCCGCAGCAAGTAGCGATAAAAACCACGCACACCAGAGAGAAATCGTGCAGTGGAACGCGGCTTGTAGTTTTGCTCCAGGCGCCAGGCCAGATGGTCCAGGATCAACTCGCGACCGGCATTGATCAGTTCGAGATTTTTCTCCTGCAACCAGCCATTGAACAGGGCCAAATCGCTGCGGTAGGCCTGGCGGGTGTTGTCCGACAAGCCTTTCTCCAGCCATAAAGCGTCAAGGAAGCGGTCGATCAGCGGGTGGTCAATGGCAGGCATGGGCACTCAAGCGGCGCAGCACAGGGCTTTGCGCGAATTATTTAGTGAACTGTGACAAGGCCCACTAGTCTTTCATAGCCCGCTATTTCAAGGAACAGGGAGCTTCAATGAACGAACAACAGATCCTGCTGGCACTGGGCGGCATTGGTGTAGCCGCACTGGCCTGCCAATGGCTGGCATGGCGCCTGAAACTTCCAGCCATCCTGTTTCTGTTGTTGAGCGGCATCCTGGCGGGCCCGGTGCTGGGCTGGCTCAATCCCCAGGAAATGTTCGGCCCGCTGCTGATGCCCCTGGTATCCCTGGCCGTGGCACTGATTCTGTTTGAAGGCAGCCTCACCCTGCACCTCTCGGAATGGAAGGAAATCGGCAGCGTCGTCCATCGCCTGGTCACGCTCGGCGCCCTGTCGACATGGGCGGTGATTACCGTTGCCACCCATTGGCTGCTGGGGTTCGACTGGCTGCTCGCCCTCTTGTTCGGCACCCTGACCCTGGTCACCGGGCCCACCGTGATTGTGCCCATGCTGCGGGTGGTGCGCCCCAAGGCGTCCATCGCCAATATCCTGCGCTGGGAGGGCATTGTCATTGACCCGATCGGCGCGCTGCTGGCCGTGGTGGTCTACAGCTTCATCATCGCCCGCGCATCGGGCGACGGCCTCAGCCACAGCCTGCTGACCTTCGGCGGGGTCATCCTGTGCGGCAGCCTGTTCGGTATTGCCGGCGGCTGGGTGCTGGGGCAGATCATGCGTCGGCAATGGCTGCCCGAATACCTGCACAACCTGGCCACACTGGCGGGGGTGTTGGGGATATTCATCGCCGCCAACCTGGTGATGCATGAGTCCGGCCTGCTGGCGGTGACCCTCATGGGCATGTGGATGGCCAATATGAAGGGCGTGGATGTGCGGCACATCCTGCACTTCAAGGAAAACCTCAGCGTGCTGCTGATCTCCGGGCTATTCATTCTGCTGGCAGCGCGCCTGGACCTGAATGCCTTGATCGCCTTGGGGCCGCTGGTGCTGATTCTGTTGCTGGTCATTCAATTTATCGCACGCCCCTTGAACGTCGTGCTTTCAACCTGGGGTTCCGGGCTGAATTGGCGCGAGCGTGCGCTGCTGTCATGGATCGCCCCACGCGGGATCGTGGCCGCAGCGGTTTCAGCGATCTTCGCCATTCGCCTGGATGAGGCGGGCCATGAAGGCGCATTACTCCTGGTTCCACTGACGTTCGCCGTGATCATCGGCACCGTGGTCCTGCAAAGCGCCACGGCACGCCCGCTGGCCCGTCTGCTGAAAGTCGCCGAGCCTGCGCCCAGCGGTTTTCTGATCGTCGGTGCGAATGGCCCGGCGCGCATCCTGGGCAAGGCCCTGCAGCAACTGGGCAGCCGCGTGTTGCTGACCGACTCAAGCTGGGAAAACATCCGCGCCAGCCGCATGGAAGGACTGCCCACTTACTTCGGCAATCCTGCTTCACAACACGCCGAATCGCATCTGGATCTGGTTGGGCTGGGGCACCTGTTGGCACTCTCCCCCTCCGGCGAGCTGAATACCCTGGCCGCCATGCGTTTTCGCCACGACTTCGGCCATCGCCTGTTCGCCTTGGCCAGCAGCCAGGAAAGCCGCCGCACCGATAAACACAAGGCCAGCCACGAGCACCGCGGGCACTTGCTGGGCAGTCAACCCTTGAGCTATACCAAACTCGCCAGCCTGTTGGGCCAGGGCGCCGAGCTATACAGCACGCATCTCACGGAGGGGTTTGGGCTGGAGCAGTACCAGGCACTGCATGGTGATCGCGCGACACTGCTGTTTGCCCGCGATACCAGCGGCTGGGTGCACGTCATCACCCCGGACAGCAGCTTGAAGCCCACCGCCGGCTGGACCTTGCTGGCAGTGATCCAACCGCAAACCTGCGCAGCCGGATAAATCAGTCAACAAACCCAGGCAACACCGGCACCGGGCGTTTGTCGGCATCGATCGCTACAAAGCTGAATACGCCCTGGATCGCCTTCTCGCGGCCATCGGCGCTCATGCTCTCGACGAAGACTTCCACTTCGACCTTGAGACTGGTATTGCCCACTTTGATCACGCGGCCGATCAACTCGACGATGGAGCCGGCCGGTATCGCATGGTTGAAGTCAATCCGATCAGTGGAAACCGTCACCAACGGCAGGCGGCAAAAACGCGTGGCGGTGATGAACGACACTTCGTCCATCCAGGCCAAGGCAGTGCCGCCGAACAAGGTGTTGTGGTGATTGGTGGTCGGCGGGAACACCGCCTTGGTGACGTGAGTGACGGACAGGTCGGTGCGGCGTTGGATTTCTTCGAGGCGGGTGGTCATGGACAATACCGGCAAATAGACAAATTTCAGGCACAAAAAAGCAGCCCGTAGGCTGCTTTTTTCTGCATCGGGAAGCTGGACTTAAGCCAGTTTTTCCTTGATGCGAGCTGCTTTACCGGACAGGTCACGCAGGTAGTACAGCTTGGCTTTACGTACGTCACCGCGACGCTTGACGGCCATGCTGTCGATTTGCGGGCTGTAGGTCTGGAAAGTACGCTCTACGCCAACACCGTTGGAGATTTTACGAACAGTGAAAGCACTGTTCACACCACGGTTACGCTTGGCGATTACCACGCCTTCGAACGCTTGCAGACGCGAACGGTCGCCTTCCTTCACTTTCACCTGAACGACAATGGTGTCGCCCGGGGCAAAGGTAGGGATCTCTTTGGTCATCTGCTCTGCTTCGAGTGCAAGGATGATTTTGTTAGTCATGCTGTGCTCCTAAGGTAAGTCAATGGACCTACCATCGATACGTTGTTAACTATCGTCCCGCGCGAGGATGTATTCCTCGAGCAGCTTCTTCTCTTCTCCAGAAAGCGAGCGGCTTTCCAGAAGATCGGCGCGTCGTTCATAGGTCCGACCAAGGGACTGCTGTAAACGCCAACGCCGGATGTGTGCGTGATTGCCACTTAGCAATACGTCGGGAACACGCTGATCCGCATACACCTCCGGTCGGGTGTAGTGCGGGCAATCCAGCAAACCATCCGTGAAGGAATCTTCCTCCGCAGAGTCCACATGCCCTAAAGCTCCAGGCAGCAGTCGTGTAACCGCATCTATCAGGACCATCGCCGGCAGCTCGCCGCCAGACAGGACATAGTCCCCAATCGACCACTCTTCATCGACATGAGCTTCAATAAAACGCTCGTCAATGCCTTCATAGCGACCGGCAATCAGGATCAATGCTTCCTCATTCGCCAGTTCGCGTACCGCAGCCTGTTTCAGCTGACGGCCTTGAGGGGACAGGTAAATTACCTTCGCCTTCTCCCCGGCTGCAGCCTTGGCCTGAACCAACGCGTCTTCCAGGGGCTTGATCTTCATCACCATGCCCGGGCCACCGCCAAATGGGCGATCGTCCACAGTGTGATGTCGATCCGTCGTGTAGTCTCGCGGGTTCCAACAGGTAAGTTGCAACAGCCCCTGTTTCACCGCCCGACTGGTGATGCCGTACTCGCTGATGGCGGAAAACATCTCGGGAAACAAACTGATCACTTCAATGCGCAAATTAGCCACGCTTAGAAGTCCGCGTCCCATTCCACCTTCATCTCGCCTGCGACCAGGTCGACGGCCAACACGCATTGCTCCGTATAGGGCAACAGGCGTTCGCGATCATCCAGGCTGCCAGCGCAAGGCTTGACCACCATTACATCATTGGCGCCGGTTTCCAGAAGATGATCGATTTTCCCAAGCAGTTGCCCGAGTTGATCAATAACCTTCAGACCTTCCAGCTGGTACCAGTAGTACTCGCCGTCGGTCAATTCAGGGAACAGGTTGCGCGGCACGCAGATCTCATAACCGGCCAGAAGACGAGCTTCTTCACGATCATCAAGACCCTTGAGCTTTGCGACCAGGAACTTATCGCTCCCGCGTCCACTGACCAGCTCGACCTGTTTCACACTCCCTTCGCGCTTGAGCGTCCAGGTTTTGTACTGCAACAGGTTTTCAGTCGGATCAGTAAAGGAATACACCTTCACTTCGCCGCGAACGCCATGAACAGAATAAATCTTGCCGATAACGATCAAATCATCAGCAACAGCTGGCGTCGCGCTCATGTTGCTCAGGCCGCGGCCTTAGCCGAGTCCTTCAACAGCTGAGCAACACGCTCAGATGGTTGTGCACCAACGCTCAGCCAGTAGGCTACGCGCTCTTGGTTCACGGACAGACGAACTTCTTGACCACGAGCGATCGGGTTGAAGAAGCCAACTTGTTCCTTGTGAGAGCCGTCACGTGGGTTGCGGCTGTCAGTTACGGTCAAGTGGTAAAACGGGCGCTTTTTGGAGCCGCCAAGGGCAAGACGGATTGTTAGCATGTGAACATCGTTCCTGTAGTCGGTGCTGCAAATCTAAATGCACAGCGGGCATAGGTGCCCGAAAGGCCGCATATTCTAAGGAATATCCGGACTTTTGCAAATGTCTTTTTCTGGCGCCTATCGGCGTGCCATTCAGATCTGCTATAGGGCCGTCGGTTAAAACGGCGAGTCAGCCCCCGCCAACGGCGGGTTTGCTGGAGATCCCACATCCTTGTGGGGCGGAGCAGGAGCACGCTCCCGCTCGAAACTTTTACATTTTTGGCATGCCGCCGCCGGGCAACATACCGCCCATGCCGCGCATCATCTTGGCCATGCCGCCTTTGGCGGAGAACTTCTTCATCATCTTCTGCATCTGCTTGTGCTGCTTGATCAAGCGACCGATGTCCTGCACCTGGGTGCCGGAACCCATGGCGATCCGGCGCTTACGCGAACCGCTGATCAGCTCAGGGTCGCGGCGCTCGGCCGGGGTCATCGAGTTGATGATGGCTTCCATCTGCTTGAACTGCTTCTCTGCCGCCCCCTGGGCATTGCCCATCTGCGCCAGGTTCACACCGCCGATGTTCGGCAGCTTGTCCATCAGGCCGCCAAGGCCGCCCATGTTCTTCATCTGTTGCAGCTGGTCGCGGAAGTCTTCGAGATCGAAGCCCTTGCCCTTCTTCAGCTTCTTGGCCAGCTTGTCGGCCTTATCCTTGTCGAGGGTCGCTTCGGCCTGTTCGATCAGGCTGAGTACGTCGCCCATGCCGAGGATGCGCGAAGCAATACGCTCAGGGTGGAACGGTTCGAGCGCTTCGCTCTTTTCGCCCATACCGATGAACTTGATCGGCTTGCCGGTAATAGCACGCACCGACAACGCGGCACCGCCACGGGCATCACCATCGACCTTGGTCAGGATCACACCGGTCAACGGCAGCGCGTCACCGAAAGCCTTGGCCGTGTTGGCCGCATCCTGGCCGGTCATGGCGTCGACCACGAACAGGGTCTCGACCGGGTTGATCGCGGCATGCAGCGCCTTGATCTCGCCCATCATCTCTTCGTCGACGTGCAGGCGACCGGCGGTATCTACGATGACCACGTCGATGAATTTGAGTTTTGCTTCTTTAATAGCAGCGTTAGCAATGTCGACCGGCTTCTGGCTCAGGTCGGACGGGAAGAAGGTCACGCCCACTTCGCCCGCCAGCATTTCCAACTGCTTGATTGCCGCCGGACGGTATACGTCGGCCGACACCACCATGACCGACTTTTTCTTGCGCTCTTTAAGGAAGCGCGCCAGCTTGCCGGCGGTGGTGGTCTTGCCCGCACCTTGCAGACCGGCCATCAGCACAACGGCCGGAGGCACGGCGCTGAGGTTCAGATCTTCGTTGGCCGCGCCCATCAGGCTTTCGAGTTCAGCCTGGACGATCTTCACAAAAGCCTGGCCCGGCGTCAGGCTGCGCGACACTTCGGTGCCGACCGCGCGCTCCTTGACCGAGTTGACGAAGTCCTTGACCACAGGCAAGGCCACGTCGGCTTCCAGCAACGCCATGCGTACTTCACGCAAGGTGTCTTTAATATTGTCCTCGGTCAGCTTGGCCTTGCCGGTAACGTGGCGCAGCGTCTGCGAGAGACGGTCAGTCAAGTTTTCAAACATGCGCGATCCTTTCAGGCCCTATTCATCGAAGTGCAATGGTAGACCGAGGTAATGGCAGCCCAGGCTGTGATAAATCGCTATTAAAAACAGCGCTCGGCGAGCCTGCGGCGTGGGCAGATCGCGGATTATAGCGAAGACTGCGCCCATGCACACCCGCTGTCTGGCCCGGGAGTCTTTCGTGGAACGCGGGGGTATGCCAAACTCAACGCCTTTCGGGCTTGTCTATCAGGATTTATGCTCCCTTTGTCACCCAGCTTGCTACCCAGCCTCGCCGCCGCCATCTTGTACGCCGCTGCGACCCTCTATCAGGGCACTCGTCTGGCCCAAGGCACTAAAGCGGACAAACGTCTGCTCGTCGGCCTTGGCGTCCTGGCCCTGCTGGCCCATGCCACGAGCCTGTTCATCCACCTGATGACACCGGTCGGCCTGGGCCTGGACTTTTTCAGCGCCGCCAGCCTGATCGCCGCCGCCGTCATCGCGCTGACCCTGCTGGCGTGCTACCGCATTCCCGTCGAGAACCTGTTGGTCCTGCTATTCCCGCTGGGAACATTGACGGTACTGCTGGCGCACTTCACGCCGACCGGCACCGTGCAGGTCATTGATGAAGGGCCCGGCATCCTGACTCACATCCTGCTGTCGGTCCTGGCCTACGGCATGTTCACCATTGCGGTGTTCCAGGCTCTGCTCCTGCTGTTGCAGGACCACCAGCTGAAAAACAAACATCCGTCCGGGCTGATCAAGAACTTCCCACCGCTGCAAACCATGGAAAGCCTGTTGTTCGGCTTCCTGTGGGCCGGCTGGACGCTGCTGTCGCTGTCACTGATCTCCGGCTGGCTGTTCGTCGAAAACCTGTTCGCCCAGCACCTGGTGCACAAAACCCTGCTGGCGTGCCTGGCCTGGGTGGTGTTCAGCGTGCTGCTGTGGGGGCGCAACCGCCTTGGCTGGCGCGGGCACAAGGCGATCCGCTGGACCCTGGCCGGGTTCTGCCTGCTGATGCTGGCCTATTTCGGCAGCAAGCTGGTTCGCGAATACATCCTGCATATCTGACGGGCAGCAAAAATGGACAACTTGCCCCTGGGGCCGATGCTCGCGGTAATCGCCCTGCTGATTTTATGGGCGGCGCTGTTTACCGCCATCGAAGCCGCACAACAGCACCTGCTGGCCCTGCGCCCCGGTACACGCCAGGGCGACAAGGCCGCCGCCCGCCTGAGCTTCCCGCGTAACAGCCTGATCCTGTGCAACAGCCTGTGCCGCGCTGGCGTGGTGATTCTCTGCACCTTGCTGGCCATCTACGCCTGGGCGCAGAACGGCCCCTGGCTCGGCTGGCTGATTGCCTGCGCGCTGTTGCTGATACTCGCCGACTACCTGCCCCGCGCCCTGGCCACCCGCCAGCCACAGGCCGTATTGGGGTTTGGCAATGCGCTGCTGGGCATCCCCCTGAAAATCCTCTACCCCCTGGCCTGGCTGCTCAATGGCATCAGCCTGTTGCTGCTGCGCCCGTTCGCGCGTAAATCCGGCGTGGTAAAAAACAGCGACCAGCCGTTGCCCGAGCATGACGATGAGCCGCAACCAGACTCGGACGAAGGCCGAACGCCTGGCTTGCCGGGTATCCACGCGCTGGACAACATCACGGTCAACGACATCCTGGTGCCTCGCAGCGAGGTGGACGGGATCAACCTGGACGACTCGACCGAAGAGATCATTGAACAACTGCGCACCTCCCAGCACACCCGCCTGCCGGTGTTCCACAGCGACATCAACCAGGTCGAAGCCGTGCTCAACACGCGGCAGATCCAGCACTTGTTGCCCGATGCCAGCCTGACCAAGGAAGCGTTGCTCGCCGCCTGCCATGAGCCTTACTTCGTACCGGAAAGCACGCCCCTGCAGCTGCAACTGCTGAACTTCCACAAACAGCAACGCCGCCTAGGCATGGTGGTGGACGAATACGGCGAAGTGCTGGGCATCGTCACCCTGGAAGATATCCTCGAAGAAATCGTCGGCGAATTCGAAAGCGAGCAAAGTTCGGACAACCCGCATATCGAAGCCCAGACAGACGGCCGCTACATCATCGACGGCGCCGCCTCGATCCGCGAGCTGAACAAGAGCCTGGGCTGGCACCTGCCCAGCGACGGCCCCAAGACCCTCAACGGTCTGGTGACCGAAGCGCTGGAGACCATTCCCGACTGCGCGGTGTGCCTGAAAATCGGCCGTTATCGCCTGGAAATCCTCGAGACCGAGGACAACCGCGTCAGCAAAGTGCTGATCTGGCACACCAGCCGGGTGCCGGTCGCCGCCTGACCCTCTTGTTGGAACTGCAACCCCCTTCCTATAATCGGGCGGCTTATCCAAGCCCCGCCCGACCGCGTGCTACCCGCACTGAGCGCGTCCAGGCACCGCACCATCCTGTCTGACCGGTGTTTGCTCCCATCCCGAGCCACTCCGCGCACTGCCCTGAACCCTGGGTGTTCGACCAATAAAAATCCGCGTCCAAACGCGCAATGACTGTCAGGGATACTGCCATGAGCACCACCTACAACGAGGCCGCGAGCGCCGCCCAGAGCAACTCGACCGCACGGGTCGCCACGGCGAGCATCGTCGGCACTGCCATCGAATTCTACGATTTCTACATCTATGCCACCGCTGCGGCGCTGGTGATCGGCCCGGTGTTCTTCCCGCAGACCTCCGGTACTGCCCAGATGCTGGCGTCGTTCCTGACCTTCGGTATCGCTTTTATCGCCCGCCCGCTGGGTTCGGCGCTGTTTGGCCACTTTGGCGACCGCATCGGCCGCAAATCCACGCTGGTCGCGTCCTTGTTGCTGATGGGGGTGTGTACCACGCTGATTGGCTTGCTGCCCGGCTATGACAGCATCGGAGCGTGGGCGCCGATCCTGTTGTGCGTGCTGCGTTTCGGCCAGGGCCTTGGCCTTGGCGGGGAATGGGGTGGCGCAGCGTTGCTGGCCACCGAGAACGCGCCGAAAGGCAAACGCGCCTGGTTCGGCATGTTTCCGCAACTGGGGCCTTCGATTGGGTTCCTGGCCGCCAACGGCTTATTCCTGATTTTGGCCATGAGCCTGAGCGACGAGCAATTTCGCAGTTGGGGCTGGCGCATCCCGTTCATCCTCAGCGCCGCGTTGGTGATGGTCGGCCTGTATGCACGCTTGAAGCTGCACGAAACCCCGGTGTTCGCCAACGCCGTGGCCAAAGAGGCTCCGGTGAAAGTGCCGCTGGTGGAGTTATTCAGCCAGCATTGGGCACCAGTGCTGCTGGGGGCCGCGTCGATGGTGGTGTGCTATGCCCTGTTCTATATCACCACCGCCTTTTCCCTGAGCTATGGCGTGTCGACACTGGGCTACAGCCGCGAGACATTCCTCGCCCTGTTGTGCTTTGACGTGCTGTTCATGGGGTTGGCGACGCCACTGGCGGCCCTGGCCAGTGACCGCTATGGGCGCAAGCCGGTACTGATTGCCGGGGCGATCCTGGCGATTTTGTCGGGTTTCACCATGGAGCCGCTGCTGACCCATGGCTCAACCTGGGCCGTGGCGCTGTTCCTGGCGCTGGAGCTGTTCCTGATGGGCGTGACCTTCGCCCCCATGGGCGCACTGTTGCCGGAATTGTTCCCGACCCGCGTGCGTTATACCGGCGCTTCGGCGGCGTATAACCTGGGTGGGATTGTCGGCGCGTCGGCCGCCCCCTTCTTCGCGACCAAGCTGGTGGCGATGGGCGGGCTGAGTTATGTCGGCGGGTATGTCTCGGCGGCGGCGCTGCTCAGCTTGATTGCGGTGCTGTGCCTGAAAGAGACGCGGGATAACGACTTGAACAAGGTCGCCTGATGATCGTTCCCACGCTCCGCGTGGGAATACAGACCGGGACGTTCCGCGTCCCAAAGCGTGACGCAGAGCGTCACAAGCGGCATTCCCACGCAGAGCGTGGGAACGATCTGTACGCGATTACA